>CAVJQR010000314.1:0-2007 GCA_963651605.1 Agathobaculum sp. | reverse complement strand
CCCCCTCACTATTTTTGTTGCACAAAGAAAAGTTTATTGAATGCCTCTCTCGCGCAATTTCAACTGCCAGTTCCAAGCAGACTTCAACGTGTCGGCCAATGTCTCTTGAGCTTTCCAACCCAATACCCTGTTGGCTTTCTCTGGATTAGCCCAAACCTTTTCAATATCACCTTCACGACGGCCTACGATCTTGTGAGGAACCTTTACACCTGTTGCCTCTTCGAAGGTATGAACGAGTTCCAAAACGGAAACGCCATTGCCCGTACCCAAGTTAAAGATCTCAATTTTGTCATTGTCTGTATTCAACATACGATCCATCGCCACAACATGCGCCTTGGCCAAGTCAACGACATTGATATAGTCGCGGATACATGATCCGTCGGGCGTATCATAATCATCGCCGAACACGCTCAACTCCTTGCGGATGCCGATGGCGGTCTGCGTCAAGTAAGGGATCAAGTTCTGCGGAACACCGTTAGGCAACTCTCCGATTTCAGCCGTCGGATGGGCACCAATCGGGTTAAAGTAACGCAAGATGATGCTCTTGAACGGAGCATTGGCATGGATTGTGTCGCGGATAATCTCCTCGTTGATCTGCTTCGTATTGCCATAAGGAGAGGTGGCCGGCTTCACAGCTGCATTCTCAGTAACAGGAAGGTCTTGCGGATCCGGCTGACCATACACCGTACAAGAAGAAGAGAACACGATGCCCTTCATATTGAATTCAGGCATCAGCTCCAAGATATTTACCAACGTAGTAATGTTGTTGCGGTAATACTTCAACGGTTGTAGAACCGATTCACCGACTGCCTTGCTGGCTGCGAAAAGGATCACGCCCTCAATGCCAGGATTGGCCTGCAATGCTTTACGCGTACCCTCCTTATCTTTCAAATCCAATTGGATAAAAGTCGGACGGATGCCCGTGATTCGTTCGATACCGTCGAGTACTTCGATATTCGAGTTCGACAAATCGTCGATGATCACTACCTCGTAGCCTGCATTTTGCAACTCAACTGTTGTGTGGGAACCAATATAACCGGTTCCGCCTGCTACCAAAATTTTCTTTTTCATGCCACTATTTTTTTAAGATTTTATTGTCCAATACCGGAAAAACCCATGAAGGCCATAGCCAACAGACCAGCCGTAATCAATGCAATCGGTGTTCCTTGTACACCTTTGGGTACGTTGGTCATGGCCAACTGCTCGCGGATACCGGCGAAGATCACCAATGCCAATGCAAAACCGATGGCTGTCGATACGGCATAAACTACAGATTGCAACAAATTATATTCCTTCTGAATCACCAAGATAGCCACACCCAACACACAACAGTTAGTAGTGATCAACGGTAAGAAAATACCCAAAGCTTGATACAAGGATGGGGATACCTTTTTCAAAATGATCTCTACCATCTGTACCAAGGCGGCAATCACCAAGATGAAACTGATGGTCTGCATATAACCCAATCCGAATGGATCCAGTACAAATTTCTGAAGAAGATAGGTTACGGCTGTCGAAATGGCCAAGACAAATGTCACGGCAGCACCCATACCTATTGAAGTCTCTACCTTTTTGGATACGCCCAAGAACGGACAAATACCCAAGAACTGCGACAATACGACGTTGTTGACAAATACGGCAACAATGAATATCATTATGTATTCCATATATCTCTGTTTTTTATGCTTTACGCAGTTTGTTTACAATGGCAATCAAATAACCCAACACCAAGAAGGCTCCCGGCGCCAAGATAAAGATCAATGAACCGAACTCCTCGGGTACGAGCGACAAACCAAACAACTTTCCGGTACCTAACAGCTCACGGAAAACGCCCAAAATGGTCAAGGCAATCGTGAATCCCAATCCGATACCGATACCATCGAAGGCAGAAGCGACAACTCCGTTCTTCGCCGCAAATGATTCAGCACGGCCCAATACGATACAGTTCACAACGATCAATGGGATGTACAATCCCAAGCTGGCGTACAAAGCCGGCACATAAGCCTC
>CAVJQR010000313.1:0-2026 GCA_963651605.1 Agathobaculum sp. | reverse complement strand
CGATAGAACACAAATGCAAGATAACAGTCCTTGAATGCAAGTGCTTCAACGACTACCAAGAGAAGTATCTGGCCGACCCCAAGAGCGGTCCATGCCCTTGTTTCAAACCCGGCGACACTTTCCTGCTCGAACGCAACGGGAAGCGTGACGATTTCTATCACATGCTCGACGGCAAATTCTGCTCCGAGGCATGGGATGCCGTCAGCCGTTATGTCTATACGGCATTGCAAGGCGGCAGTATCATGAAGGGTTGGACGAACGATGAGAAGATGATGATTGCCTGTTGCAGCGACGGCACCCGCCCCGTCATCTTCAAGATAGAGCGCATCGACGAGGAAGTGGAAGAACTTACCTTCGCCGACGGAAGGCAATAAGTATCCATGACAGCAATAATTGGGGATAAAAGTCGAAGTGAATAGTAACGACCATACCGAGACGTTGCGGTGTCTTGCAACCGCAACGACGAAGGTCGCTTTGTGGAAAGAAACGGAGGAAGGTGTTTCGTTCCCCTTCCCCTGTTTCGTCTTATTTCAGATACATGGTTCCGTTCCCGGTCAGTAACCAATTGGCGGATACTCCGTAGTTGCGGATCAACGGCAGCATCCAACTGACCTCGAAATACCCCCGACCGAGATCTTTGCGTTGGGTATAGAAATGTCGCTTGTCTATATTGAAGTCGGTACAGAAAGCAGTTGTGTTCTTTATCAACCCTTTGTCGAGCGATGTTTGGAACGCAAGGTAAAACCGCTCCATGATGGCGATCGTGTCTTCGCTGTATACTCTTCTTCTACTCATATTTTTGTTTTTTATTTGTTTATCTGTCCAATGTATACTGATTGGTAATTTACCAATACAAAGATACTTACATTCCATCAAAAAACAATCATACGCTGATAATTATTGAAAAAAGAAAGAACATTGATGCGTCGAGCCCTCGGAAAGCGGAGACATTTGAGAATTATTGGTAAAAAAGCAATGCTTTCGATAATTATTACTATATTTACTCGATATTATCAAAGCAAAATCGTTTTTTTTGTAGGAACTATAGATTGAAAAGAAATGAAGCTGAAGAATTGGATGTTGCTCATCGCCTTGGTGTTATGGGCGGTTAACGATCATGTGGCGTATGCTCAGAATGAAGACCGACAGGTGGTCTCTTCGCCCCTGTATGGAAAGTCTATCAACGTGATAGGAGACAGTTATGTGAAGAATCACCGCTGTCCATACGAGGAGGCTTGGCATTTCCTCGTGGCAGACAAGTACAAGATGACCTATCGTAACTATGGGCGCAACGGCCGCTGCCTGGTGTTCGACCGCCGGGCGGAGAATTGGGGAGAGCCCATGCTGGAGTATTACAAGGAAATGAACGATACGACCGACTATGTGTTGGTGATCGGGGGCCACAACGATGCCGACTATATCGGTCGCGGCAAGGGTACCATCCGGCAGTTTGAGGCGGGTCTGGACAGCCTTTGCCGGGGGTTGATCGCCAAATATCCCACCGCCAAGTTGGCTTTCGTCACGCCATGGCGTGTGCCGCGCCCCGGATTCGACGAGGTTATCTCCACCATCGTAAAGGTATGCGGCCTCTATTCCATCCCGGTATTCAATGCGGCGGAGCGTTCGGGCGTTTATGTTTGGGATGCGGCTTTCCGCAAGATCTATTTCCAAGGGCCGGACGATACCGCCCATCTCAATGCCGAGGGGCACCGGTTGTTCTTCCGCAAGGGCGAAACCTTCCTGTTGGGATTGTAGGCTGAACGGGGTGGGGGGTGGAAACCGGGATTATCTCAGGAGAAGGTGCACTCCTCGGTCGGTTCACCATCGGTGTAACCACCGTCTCGCCAAGGGCCGACACATATCCGCTAATGCCCTTCGTCGCCTCAAACAACGAAATCTTTACATCATCGATGTCCGCTTCATCTGCTCCGCCATCCCTTGCTCGAAGTCCAAACCGGGAGCAGTGAGGCCGGAAAGACTTTCTGACAAACTCTTCACGTTCGAAATCAAGGCCGCAAGCTTGATA
>CAVJQR010000312.1:0-2148 GCA_963651605.1 Agathobaculum sp. | reverse complement strand
ATAAATTGGTTATATATTTGTATTTATTTAAAAGTTATTGAATTTACAAAGCTTATGAAATTAGATTTCAAGCCCATCGAGATAAGCGACAAAGAGCTCATTACCTCCATCACCTTTCAAGAGGGGCAACAAAATTGCGACCTGGCATTTTCCAACATTTGCAGTTGGCGCTTTCTATACGACACGGAGTTCACCATAGTGGATGGTCTCCTTCTTGTTCGCTTTCTGATCAAGGAAAAACAACATCTGGCCTACATGCCTCCGATGGGAAACCATGAATATTTCTCGGAAGCCATCCATCTGATGGAAGAAGATGCCAATAGTTTAGGACATCCCTTCCGGATGATGGGCGTCACACCCACCATAAAAGAGAGGCTTGAAACGCTTTTCCCCGACGAATTCGAGTACCGCTCCAACCGCAACTATTTCGACTATATCTATCTTCGTGAGGAGTTGGCTACCCTCAAAGGGAAGAAATTTCAGCAGAAGCGGAATCATGTCAACAAATTCAAGAAGAATTATCCCAACTATGAATACATTCCATTGACAGCCGACCGAGCAGAGGAGTGTCTGAACTTCGAAAACGTTTGGTATGAAGCCAACAAAGACGAAAAAGATTCTGTCGAACTAAACCAAGAACGGCAGTCGATGCTCAACGCATTGCGCCATTACAAGGAGTTGGATCTGAAGGGTGGAATGATCAGAGTAGACGATAAACCGGTGGCATTCACCTTTGGTTCGCCTATCACCCCCACCACTTTTGGCGTACATGTAGAAAAAGCGGACATCAATTTCGAAGGAGCGTATACCATTATCAATCAAGAGTTTTCATCTCATATACCGAAACAATATATCTACTTGAACCGAGAAGAAGACTTGGGTATACCGGGACTGCGAAAAGCGAAGCTATCGTATAACCCTACTTTATTGCTTGAAAAAAATATGGTTGTCAGAAAAGCGGATTTATAATATGGATGAACGGACAATAGCTGAAATAAAAAAATTGTGGAAAGAGTGCTTCCATGACTCGGACGACTACATCGACCGCTTCTTTTGCTATAATCGACCCCAAGAATCGGCGTTGTATATCGAGCAGGACCATCACGTCGTCAGCTCATTGCAGATGCTGCCTTATACATTATATTATTATGGCTATGAGTTGCCCGTCACCTATATCTATGCCGTCTGTACCGCCCCCGCCTATAGGCGACGCGGCTACATGCGCCAATTGCTTCAAGCTTGTTTTGAAAAAGCGAAGCAAAACGGATCGACGATAGCCATGTTATTGCCGGCCAACAAGCCGCTTTTTGAAAGTTATCGGAAATGTGGATTTGTCAATTTCTTCTGCACCGAGCCCGTTGTCGTCCGCTTTCCAGACGCCGGCCTCTCTCCTTTCGTTCGGGAAGCAAGAGCAGACGAATTGACGGCTGTCGTCAACTATCTACAAACGTCCTACAAACGCTATCCGATGGCCGTGTTTCATTCTGAAAAACAACTGCATTTTGTGGAAGAAGACCTACTTGCGCAAGGCATCCGCCCGTTCGTTTATCTGAAAGACGAGAAGATTGTCGGCACGATATGGGCTGTTGAGGAAGACGAGCAGGTGACTGTTGTTGAGATTCAAGCAGACACGGACGCTATCCACGAGGCATTGCTGAAGCATGTGGCCCACTATTGGAAGAAAGAGAAGGTGTGGTTTCGGAGGGTTCCCCAAGAGAACAGTCAACCGCTCTCCATGTGTTGCCTGCTGAATGCCGAGCCCTACTATCCGATTTGGCTCGAACAACATCCGCACGATACAGCGTCATTGGAAGAAATCCGCCGGCTCCCCCCATCCGAGCAGGTCTCTATTCTATTCGATCTCCAACACGCAAAGGGATATATGAGCTTGATGTTGGACCTATAGCATCTGTCTGAACAAGATCTCCATGGAAAAGAAGTCTCCAAAACCCGCCGGCTACGCCATGATGTGAAGATTACGACTAAAAAAGGAGTTTCCAACTATAGGAATTTTCCATTCTTTTTCCTATTTTTGTAGGTACATCAACAAGCAGATTCGTTATGGGGAAATTCAACAAAAATACGACGTTCTACTTGATAATGGTCATTGTTTTTGGTATTTTGATGTACCTGATTACCATCGGAGGA
>CAVJQR010000311.1:0-2188 GCA_963651605.1 Agathobaculum sp. | reverse complement strand
CATCAGGCACACCACCGGTATTCACAGAAACAAAACCACCTGCCTGCATAATCTTGTCGTAAGCAGAACGGTCAACCATCAAGTCGCGGATTACCGGGAAGCCGGCAGAACGCCACGGCTCGATTGTAATGGTTTCGCCATCCTTGAAGCGGCGCATATACAACTGGCAAGTAGTTGCACCTGTAGCGGGTCCGTGAGGGTGTCCGTTTACATACAATGAACACATACCACAGATTCCTTCGCGGCAGTCATGATCAAATACGACAGGGTCTTTACCCTCGTTAACCAGCTGCTCGTTCAAGATATCCAACATCTCAAGGAAAGAAGCTCCTTGAAAAATGTTCTTCAACTGGTAGGTTTCGAAATGGCCTTTTTCTTTCGGGCCTTTCTGACGCCATACCTTTAATGTTACATTTATATTTTTATCCATGATAATTCTTTGTTACTGATAATTACTTCTTATAGTTACGAGTCTGAGGAACTACGAATTCATAGTTCAACGGTTCTTTCAGCATAACAGGGTCTTTTTCTTCGCCCTGATACTGCCAGCAAGAAACGTACATGAACTTGTCATCGTGACGCAAAGCTTCTCCTTCTTCAGTCTGATGCTCTACGCGGAAGTGACCACCACATGATTCAGCGCGGTCCAAAGCATCGTGAGCCATCAATGTACCGATTTCGATAAAGTCGGCCAAACGTAATGCTTTCTCCAATTCAACATTCTGATCGCTGCCTGAACCCGGGATAAAGACATTGCTCCAGAACTCTTTCTTCAAGTCTTTCAACAAAGCAATAGCCTCTTGCAAACCTTTTTCATCACGAGCCATTCCGATGTGTTCCCACATGATGTGACCCAAACGTTTGTGGATAGAGTCTACTGATTCTTTACCCTTGATGTTCATCAACTTGTTGATACGCTCTTGGATATGCTTCTCAGCAGCTTCGAATTCAGGAAGATCTGTACTGAAGCGCGGCACCTGAATCTGATCTGACAAATAGTTTTGGATCGTATATGGCAATACGAAATAACCATCAGCCAAACCTTGCATCAAGGCTGATGCACCCAAACGGTTTGCTCCGTGATCAGAGAAGTTCGCTTCACCGATAGCGAACAAGCCAGGAACGGAAGTCATCAATTCATAGTCAACCCACAAACCACCCATAGAGTAGTGCAATGCAGGATAAATCATCATAGGAGTTTCATACGGATTCTCGTCTGTGATCTCTTCGTACATATCAAACAAGTTACCGTATTTCTGCTTAACCACTTCCTTGCCCAAACGGTTGATAGCGTCAGAGAAATCAAGGAATACAGCCAAACCAGTATTGTTTACGCCATAACCGGCATCGCAACGTTCCTTCGCAGCGCGTGATGCAACGTCACGCGGCACCAAGTTACCGAATGCAGGGTAACGACGTTCCAAATAATAGTCACGATCTTCTTCAGGAATATCTTTTCCTTTCTTTGTGCCGGCCTGCAAAGCCTTTGCATCTTCCAATTTCTTCGGGACCCAAATACGACCATCATTACGCAAAGATTCTGACATCAAAGTCAATTTAGACTGGAAGTCGCCGTGTACAGGAATACAAGTCGGGTGAATCTGAACCATACAAGGGTTAGCGAAATAAGCACCTTTCTTGTAGCACTGCCAAGCAGCCGAACCATTTGATGCCATTGCATTAGTAGACAAGAAGAAGGTATTGACATAACCACCGGTTGCTACGACCACTGCATGGGCAGCATAACGTTCGATTTTACCGGTCAGCAAGTTACGGGTGATGATACCACGAGCGCGGCCGTCAACCAAAACAACGTCCAACATCTCATGGCGGGTATACATCTTCACTTTGCCTTTACCGATCTGACGGCTCAATGCAGAGTAAGCTCCCAACAACAACTGCTGTCCCGTCTGACCGCGGGCATAGAACGTACGGGATACCTGAGCACCACCGAATGAACGGTTGTCCAACAATCCACCATATTCACGAGCGAAAGGTACACCTTGTGCTACACATTGGTCGATGATATTGTTTGATACTTCGGCCAAACGGTAAACATTTGCTTCGCGAGCACGGTAGTCACCACCTTTAATTGTATCATAGAACAGACGATAGATTGAGTCGCCATCGTTCTGGTAGTTCTTTGCTGCATTGATACCACCCTGTGCTGCAATTGAGTGTGCACGAC
>CAVJQR010000310.1:0-2198 GCA_963651605.1 Agathobaculum sp. | reverse complement strand
AATTTTCGCTAATCACCAATTTTTCAACGACTTATATTTCGTCGAACTCACGTTATTTTAACTAATTATCAATTGGAACGTCCGCTACTGAACTGACGATTTTGCTCGTTCGGCTGTTGGCCTTGTCCGTTAGGACGCTGACCTTGCCCGTTCTGCATGCCTTGGCCGGATGAAGTCCAGATCTTATATTGCTCGTCTGTCAAGATCTTCTTGATCTGTTTGTTCTTCTTTTCTATTTGCTTCTGCATGTCGTTATTGTTGTTGCTGTTCGATCCGGAAGGAGGCATCGGAGGACGTTGCCCGCCAAAGTTGCCGCCGCCCGGTCCGCCTTGTCCCATAGGAGGCATACCACCACCTTGACCGTCCATAGGAGGCATACCGCCGTTCATGCCCGGACCATTGCCTGAACTCTGTTGTTTCTCCATATTGCTGACCATCGTCTTCTGTTCAGACAGGTTCAACTTATAGATTTTCTTATACTGTTTGTCCGTCAAGTTCAACAGCTTTTGCATATCATCTGTCATGCGCTTTGCTGTTTTTTCAGGATTGGGTACCTCTTTATATTGTTGCTGTCCCTGTTTCTGTGAGTTGTTTTGTGCAGAAACTTCCGAGAATGACAACATGCAGCAAAGCATAACTCCTACTGCTACCACGATTCTTTTCATGATCTTCTGTTTTTTATTGTTCTTTGCAAATATAAAAACGACACCGCTTCGAGCAAAATAGAATCGACAAACGCCCCGATTTTACCGCCCAAAGAAGAAAAAACGGCGGGGAAAATGAGACGACTAATTCAGTAGAATGATGAGTACCGAGCCAATGATCATGATGACAGACCCCACCAGCTTCTTGCGAATATTGGACTCTTGAAAAATTTTATACCCGAGGATGATGCTGACCAGTGTCGAGAGTTGGAACAGGGCCAAAGCATACCCTACGTTCATATGCGAGAAAACGTAATTGGTCGTGTACTGCATCGTTCCGATACAAAGAATCAAATAGCCGTAAAGCGGAATGTGGGGCAGATGGATGTATCGCATTTCTGCTCTGATCGAGATGCGGAAAAAGAACAACAGCAAGAAAGAAAACAGTGCTCCAAACCAACACCAAAAATAAAAAGAGATGGCAGTAGAAGAGTAAAGAATCACTTTCTTGATGAAGATGGCTTCGATGGCTGTCAGCACCATGGCCAGGATCCGGTAGCGAATCTCGCGATTTTTCAGTAACGCCCACGAGAAATGCTCCTCCATCGTATCCAAAACGAAGTAGCTTCCGCCGATGATCAACAACACCCCTAAGATGCCCCATAGGTTGGGAATCTCATGTAAGAGAAGAATTCCGACGAGGATACCTACCACCGACTTATAAGAGTTGATCGGCCCGAGGATGGACAAGTCGCCGCCTTGCAATGCCTTGACCAAAAATGCGTTGCCGGTTCCGCCAAATACTCCCGCAATCAATCCGTACATCCATGCTTCAGGTTGGCAAACCGACCAGTCGGCCATCGATGCCGGTATCAAGCAAAGGATTCCGAGCAGGAAGAATGTCAAAAAATTGATCAAAAGCGGATGGTTTTGGCGCACCGTCAGTTTTTTTTGAAACACATTACCGACAGGATTGGACAATACGCGCAACAATAGAGCTAATGGGGTTGTAAACATAGAGGATTCCCGATTAAAAACGAGACAAATGTAATGCTTTTTCCGCAATGTGTGCCGTTAGAAAGAAAAAACGGATGATCCTATTGAAAATCAATATATTACATCTTGAAAAAGGTCGGGAAGAAAAATAAAAAACAGCTCATGTTTTTTTCAAAATATCACGATGCTTTTTTTGATACGTATACATAATTAGTTAAGGCAACTCGATGAAAGCCGCGAAAATTGAGGGAAAATGGGCTTCTTTTTGACATTATAACAAAAAAATAGCGTTAATTGTTTGCAATCTATCAGATAATGTCTATATTTGCAACCGAATTAAAACAAAAAATATGAGAACATCTGTAGTCAATACATCTATGTCAAATTATTGGTGGTGGCGCCTCGTACTTCTGAAACAGTCGTAAGAGACGAAGACCTACATTGTGTATTGCGGTTCAATATAAAAGCGGTCTGTCGCACTTGCGACGGACCGCTTTCTTTTTAAGGTAGAATGAAAAAAAATTTAGTATAAAACAGAAAGAAGACAATGAAAACGTA
>CAVJQR010000309.1:0-2303 GCA_963651605.1 Agathobaculum sp. | reverse complement strand
GAAATAATAAATTAAGAGGAGACAGAATATGGAAGTTATTTTGAAAGAAGACGTAATCAATTTAGGTTACAAGGACGATATCGTAACAGTCAAGGCTGGTTACGGTCGTAACTTTCTAATCCCCACGGGTAAAGCAGTTATCGCATCAGAATCTGCGAAGAAAGTATTGGCTGAAAACTTGAAGCAGCGCGCTCACAAGTTGGCTAAAATCAAAGCTGATGCAGAAGAATTGGCAGCTAAATTGGCTGGTGTTAGCTTGACAATCGGCGCAAAGACAAGTTCTACGGGTACGATCTTTGGCTCTGTCAACAACATCCAGATTGCTGAAGAATTGGCAAAATTAGGCTACACTATCGACCGCAAGATCATCTACATCAAAGAAGCAGTCAAAGAAGCCGGCGATTACAAAGCAACCATCAAATTACACAAAGAAGTATCTGTTGAGATTCCTTTCACAGTGGTTTCTGAGTAATTTAACAAAAAATAATTTAAAAAGAGGGTAACGAACATTCGTTATCCTCTTTTTTTTTATATATCTTTAGCGCAATAATAACCGTAATCTTTTGCGCATGAATAATACATGGAAAAATAAGGTGATAGCCGGCTCGCTGCTCATGATGGGCATCGGACTGTTTTCTTGTCGGACGAACCCTACCGGCGTCCGCATTGAGATGCAAAATGATTCAGTAGCCCTACTGACTGTTGCCCACCCAACGAAATACTTGTTGCTTCCTGTACAAGAGAAGGCGGGAGAGAGTCAAGTATGCCTCACGACCGGCAACCCGACCGACACCCCAATGGACGTTAGGCTGGCGCATGATCAGGTCGATTACTATGTACCCTTCGCCTTGCCGCAAGCGTCGGCCACGATCCGCATCGAAAGCAAAGAGCTGCAGCAACTTTGTCTGGACAGCATCCGCCTCAGCGACTCGTTCGACACGGCCAACCGCGAGAAGTATCGCCCGCTCTATCATCACACTCCCCTCTTCGGATGGATGAACGATGCCAACGGATTGATTTATAAAGACGGAGAGTATCATCTCTTCTACCAATACAATCCTTACGGCTCGATGTGGGGAAACATGCACTGGGGGCACTCGGTCAGCCGCGATTTGGTGAGTTGGGAACATCTGCCCGTTGCCTTGGACCGCGACACGCTGGGCCATATCTTCTCAGGCAGTTCGGTGGTCGACTTCAACAACAGTGCCGGCTATGGTGAAGGAAGCATGATTTCATTCTATACATCTGCCAGCGACAAGAACGGACAGATCCAATGTATGGCCTACAGCACAGACAACGGACGGACATTTACCAAGTATGAAGCCAACCCCGTGTTGCGACCCTTCGACGGATTAAAGGACTTCCGCGACCCGAAAGTATTTTGGTATGAGCCTGAAAAGAAATGGGTGATGGTGGTTTCGGCCGACAAAGAGATGCGTTTCTACTCGTCGACCGACTTGAAAGAGTGGAGTTACCTCAGTGGATTCGGCGAGGGTTATGGAGTACAGCCGAGTCAGTTCGAGTGTCCCGACTTCTTTGAGTTGGCAGTAGACGGCAATCCACAACAGAAGAAATGGGTGTTGATCGCCAACATCAACCCGGGAGGTATCTTCGGAGGCTCTGCCACACAATATTTTGTAGGCGACTTCGACGGTACAACATTTACATGCAACACGAAGCCGGAGGTAGTAAAGTGGTTGGATTGGGGCAAGGATCACTACGCCACCGTCTGCTTTTCGAACACTGCCGACCGCGTGATTGCCGTTCCTTGGATGAGCAACTGGCAATATGCCAACACCATCCCCACAAAACAATTCCGCAGTGCCAATGCCCTGCCACGAGAATTGACGCTTTATAAAGAGAAAAACGATATCTACGTAGCCGCCAACCCCGTGAAAGAGGTGGAGAAACTACGGGCAGAATCGATAGCCATCAACGATTTCGACTTCAAAGAAGGGTGCCATATCGACACCATCTTGCCGAACAACGAGGGGGCATACGAGCTGAACCTCGCCCTACAGTCGGCCACTGCCGAGACCTATGGCTTCAAACTTCGCAACGAGGCGGACGAATATGTGGATATCTATATCGATGCGAAAGAAGGAAAGGTGTACATGGACCGCACCCATAGCGGACAGACCGATTTCAGTCCGAAAGAATTTGCGGTAGCCACCTGGGGCGAAATCAGCAAGAACACGGCACATACGTTTCAAGTATTTGTAGACAAGTGCTCGATCGAGCTGTTTGTGGACGGCGGAAAAGTGGCCATGACCAACTTAGTCTTCCCCGAGACGCCCTACAAC
>CAVJQR010000308.1:0-2316 GCA_963651605.1 Agathobaculum sp. | reverse complement strand
GCGACGCGCACAGCGAACGGAAACTCTGGAGTAGCCAAGCAGGTTCAGCCCTTGACTTTTTGCTTCTTTTTGGTCAAGCAAAAAGAAGGAGGTCCAGCTGCATTCATGCAGCTCACGCAAAACGACATAATAAAAAAACATAGACAAAAAATAAAGAGCAATATCGTATAGACATTAATAACATAAATCAGATATTTATAATAATTCGGAATCTATATAATATTTGGAGGGGATAAAAAGGTTTTGTGTAAACCCCAAACGAGTTGGAACAACTCGCCCCCTTGGGCATAAGCGTTGACCGTCAAGCGGAGAACGCGTGCCGAGCGGCCGGAGCGTTGCACGAGTGAACAACGTGAACGGCTTGCGACGCGCACAGCGAGGTAGCGTTCGGAGTAGGTCAAAAGCGTAGCCCTTGACTTTTTGCTACTTTTTGGTCAAGCAAAAAGTAGTGGAACCAGCTGCCATTTCATGGCAGCTCACGCGAAACGAGAAGATAAAAAACATAGACACAATAATAAAGAACAGACTATTCTGTAGCAACTCACGCTGAAAGAAAGAGGGGAAAAAGGCGGCAATATAATAAAGAAATGTTGCCATGCCAATGGCAACGTTAAATCACTCCTTTATGCAAGCTAAAGGAATGACCTTTACCCCATCGGGTCTCGTATAGGCCATTTCCCCTCCCGTGATGACGACCATCAGATCCGGTTCGCGGAGTTGGACCTGTCTCTCTGTCTTGTTATGTTCCTGCACCAATCGCTTGATTTCCTTCAGGTGTGCGGCTCCATCTTCTATCTCCCGGCTCCCCAGCTTGAACTCGATGAGGGCATAGCGTCCATCATCCAGATGAAGCACGGCATCTGCTCCCAGGTCGTACCGGTCATGGTAGTAGGAGATCGAACCGCCCAGCGACAAGGAATAGGCCTTCAGGTCGCGGATGGCCATGCACTCGAACAAGAACCCGAATGTTTTCAGGTCGGTCAGAAGTGCTTCGGGCGACAATCCCAAGGCTGCGACGGCAATGGAGGGATCGACAAACTCGCGTTTGGCCCCCCGACGAATGGCCGATGCGGAACGGATGGCGGGGCTCCAGGCCTCCATGTCGCAGATAACGAACAACCGCCGAAAGGCTTCCAAGTAGGTATCGAACGATGTGAGACTTACCCCTTCGAGGTGTTCATTGACATCTTTGAGCACCACACTCTTCTTTGCCAACGTCGAAATGTTACGGGCATAGCTCTGAAGGATGGCGCTCGCCATTCTTTCATTTCTCTTTACGCCGTCTATCGTCATGATGTCGGTATCACAAACCGAGCGCACGTAGTTCTTCGCAATCTGCAGCTTCGCCTTGTCAAACGGCGCTTTGAGCGAAGCGGGCCAGCCACCCCGACAGGCAATGAAGATCAGTTGCTCGATGGTAGTGTCGGAAGTGATACCGTCTATATCCAAGTCCGGCACGTCAAACAACTCCTTCAGTGATATTTTTCCGTTCGACTCCAACGACTCGTAAAGGCTCATCGGGAGCATCTGCATTTTGGCTATCCTCCCACTGCCGGAATGTTTGATGAACCGGTCCCTTTTGTGAGGGTCGAGGGAGTTGGAGCCGGTCATGATGAATTGCCCGAATGCGTTTCGCCGGTCCACCATCGCCCGCACGGCATCCCACAGCACGGGAGCCTCTTGCCATTCGTCTATCAGGCGAGGCGTCTCGCCTGCCAACAGGAGCGAGGGCTTGACCGCAATGGTTGCTTGATAGCTGTCGCGCTTGTCGGGGTCCTGCAAGCGAATGACGCTCTTGGCTTGCTGCTCTGCCGTGGTTGTCTTGCCGCACCACTTGGGGCCTTCAATCAGCACGGCCCCGGAAGAGGCCAATTGAAGGCTCAGAAATTCATCAGCTGTTCTTTTAAGGTATTCCATATCGTTCACTAACTTATTCGCCATAAAGATAGTGATTTTCTTTGGATTAAACAATCCGTTGGGTGTTTTTGTGGCATTTCAGTGGGTGTTTTTGCGCTGTTTTGTCGGGTGTTTTTGCGGTAGAAGGCCAAAGCTACCATGATAATGGCCGCTTTGGTCTTCTTTTTATAGTATGTTTTACGTGAGCGATGCCATGATAATGGCATCAAGCATTTCTTCTTTATTATATTGACGTTCTTTTTTTCTTTTCCTTTCTGAGTGAGCAAGCTTTAGCGCTGCCATTTCATGGCAGCGAGTGTTGTTACTTTTGGCTTGGCCCAAAAGTAACCAAAAGGCCAGGGCTACGCTTATGACCTACTCCGAACGCTACCTCGCTGTGCGCGTCGCAAGCCGCTCGCT
>CAVJQR010000307.1:0-2329 GCA_963651605.1 Agathobaculum sp. | reverse complement strand
AACTTAGGCATTTTCCAAATATATTTAATTAATTAAACCATGCTACCCCCTTGCGGAGATAGTTATTTTTTGTTGTCATTTCTTGTCAGAGGCCGATGCAGCGGGAGCAGCTTCTTCGGCCGGTTTCTTGACCGACTTCACGCCTGCACCTTTCTTCGGGATAAGCATGATGATCATGCGTTTTCCTTCGAGTACCGGCATCTGTTCCACTTTACCGTAATCTTCCAAATCATTTGCAAAACGAAGCAACAACACTTCTCCTTGCTCTTTAAACAAGATCGAACGGCCCTTGAAGAAGACGTATGCCTTTACCTTGGCTCCCTCTTCGAGAAATCCCTTCGCATGCTTCAGCTTGAAAGCATAATCGTGGTCGTCTGTCTGCGGTCCGAAACGGATCTCCTTGACTACGACTTTCACAGACTTGGCTTTCTGCTCTTTCTGACGTTTCTTGAGCTGATAGAGAAACTTCTGATAATCTATCACTCTGCATACAGGGGGCGCAGCATTGGGTGAAATCTCAACCAAGTCCATACCTTGCTCTTCAGCGATTTTAAGCGCCTGCGAAGTAGGATATACGCCTTGTTCAACGTTCTCACCGACTAAGCGGACTTCACGAACGCGGATCCGTTCGTTGATTCTGTACTGCTCTTTTGTATTGTCAATCTTCATTCAGAAACGATTTATTTCTCCTCTTTTACAATTATTAATTTATGCTTTTTCTTACCAACGGTTGATCATTTCCTCAACCTCGGCTTGGATTTGCGCTGCAAAGGTAGTAATTTTCATTGAACCTTTATCACCTTCGCCCTGTTTTCTTACAGAAACTTCACCATTTTCTGCTTCTTTTTCACCAACAATCAGCATATATGGGATACGTTTCATCTCATTGTCGCGAATTTTACGTCCGATTTTCTCGTTTCGGTCGTCAACCAATGCGCGGATGTCATGCTTCTTCAACTCTTTGGCTACTGTCTGAGCGTAGTCGTTGAAGCGTTCGCTGATCGGGAGGACGCATACCTGGTCCGGCGTCAACCACAACGGGAACTTGCCGGCCGTATGCTCGATCAAAACAGCCACGAAGCGTTCCATTGAGCCGAACGGGGCGCGGTGGATCATCACCGGGCGATGTTTCTGGTTGTCTTCACCCGTATATTCCAATTCGAAGCGCTCAGGCAGGTTGTAGTCTACCTGAATGGTACCCAACTGCCAACGGCGGCCGATAGCATCCTTCACCATGAAGTCGAGTTTCGGACCGTAGAAGGCAGCCTCGCCATACTCAACCTTAGCCGGAAGTCCCTTTTCTTCGCAAGCTTCGATGATGGCACGTTCGGCCTTCTCCCAGTTCTCGTCGCTGCCAATATATTTGTCGCGGTTCACTTTGTCGCGCAAAGAGATCTGTGCTTCGAAATTCTCGAAGTTCATCGAGCGGAACACGATCGAGATAATATCCATCACGCGCAAGAATTCATCCTTTACCTGGTCGGGGCGACAGAAGAGGTGCGCATCGTCTTGCGTGAAACTACGCACACGAGTCAAGCCATGCAGCTCACCGCTCTGCTCGTAGCGGCACACGGTACCGAACTCGGCAATACGCAAAGGAAGATCCTTGTACGAACGCGGCGAGTTCTTGTAGATCATACAGTGGTGAGGGCAGTTCATCGGTTTGAGGAAGTACTCTTCGCCCTCTTCCGGCGTATGGATCGGCTGGAAGGAATCCTTGCCATATTTGGCATAGTGGCCGGACGTGATATAGAGCAGCTTGTTGCCGATCGGCGGACACATCACCTCTTGATAGTCGTAGCGCGACTGGATACGGCGAAGGAAATCCTGCAAGCGCAAGCGCAAAGCCGTTCCTTTCGGCAGCCACATCGGCAGACCTTTGCCGACCATATCTGTAAACATAAACAAGTCCAACTCTTTGCCGATCTTGCGGTGGTCGCGTTTCTTGGCCTCTTCGAGCAATGTCAGATACTCGTCGAGCATTTTCTTTTTCGGGAACGTGATAGCATACAAGCGCACCAATTGTTTCCGTTTTTCATCACCGCGCCAATAGGCTCCTGCCACACTCAAGATCTTGACAGCCTTGATATAGGAGGTATTGGGGATATGCGGACCACGACACAAGTCGGTGAAAGCACCTTGTGTGTAGGTTGAGATCGTGCCATCTTCCAGTTCGCTGATGAGCTCGACCTTATAGGTTTCGCCTCTGTCACCGAACATCTTCAAGGCATCAGCCTTCGAGATGTCATGACGGACGATTGCTTCTTTTTTAGCCACCAGCTCGAGCATTTTCTTCTCGATGGTTGCAAAGTCGCTGTCTTTAATAACA
>CAVJQR010000306.1:0-2329 GCA_963651605.1 Agathobaculum sp. | reverse complement strand
GTCTGCAGACCGACCAAGATCGAATCGATCTTCGGCAACATTTTTTCCACATTCGGCAAGATGTTCTCTTGGATGGACGACATCATCTCATCGCCCATGCGGCCCTCGAGCTGATCGCCCGGCTTAAGAAATTCGTCCACATACTTGTTCAGGTGAATATGCAGTTCGGCACCACCAAGGAGGCTATTCACAATCGTCACGTAACTGCCTTTGTTGATACGCATTTTGTCGGCAAGGCTGATATCAATCGTGATCTTGTCTACCGTATCGTAGTCGTAAGTAATGTCGCGCACCAACCCAACTTTGAAACCTTCCACGAAGACAGGGCTCGAAATGGTCACACCTTTTACGTTGGTGAAGAGCACCTCATAGTGATTGACTGGTTTGAAAAGGTTGACGCCTTTCAAAAAGTTGATTCCAAAATATAGAAGCACCAGACTGATGATGGTCACCAAGCCGATTTTTGCTTCTTTCGAGAGAATTTGTTTCATATTGTCTTGTTCATTTTTTAATCCGTTAATACTTCACCGACTTGCCGTCTTTAAAGGCTTCGATGTAGGCATCTTTGAAATCTTTCACCACCTGACGGCGCAACTTCTTGATCTCATTAAAGTCGGTCGATTCGCCATAATAATATTTATAGAAACGGCTTCCTTTCACACATGTGACATCTTTATAACCTTTCAGCAGTTTCGAATTTTCATCCAACTTCTTATCGGACGACAAGATTCGGATGCGATACACCAACTGTCCGGCTTGGGTTGTAACCGATTTATTACCGGTTGATTGATTGGCCGATACTGTCGAACGGCTCGACTTTGTCGACTGTTGCTTGCGACGAAGGATATCAGCCTCACTACCGGCCGGCGGCAATGTTCCATCATTGGCCGTATCATTTGCGGCAGCCTCAACTGTTTCTGCCGCTACTGCTTTTGCAGCTACTGCCGTATTCGTCGTCTGACGTTGTGCCGACGCACTTTTTTTCACGGGAAGAGCACCTTGACGGTTGTCGATCGATTTCTTATAGGCGTCGAAAGCATTCGAGATGGAGCGCGCCAACTGCGTCTGACCGTCAGCCGAAGCCAAGAATCGCTCCTCCGAACTATTGGAAATAAAGCCGACTTCAATCAACACACTCGGCATGCTTGTCTTGCGCAACACCAAAAAGCCGGCTTGTCGTACGCCACGATCCTCACGGCCAAGCATCGTAAATGACTTCTGAATTTCAGAAGCCAAGCCAATGCTCTGCTCTACGTGCTTGTTTTGAATAAATTCAAAGATGATGTACGATTCAGACGAGTTCGGATCGAATCCTTCGTACCGCTGTTGATAGTCGTCCTCCAACAAGATGGCTGAGTTCTCACGCATAGCCACAGCCAAGTTCTCCTCCGTACGGGCCAAACCCAACGTATAGGTTTCCGTGCCGTGTGCCGAGTTGCCTTTGGCTACCGAATTGGTATGAATAGAGATAAACAAGTCGGCTTTGTTTCGGTTGGCAATCGCCGCACGCTCGTCCAATTCGATGAATTTATCGGTCGAACGCGTATAGATCACCCGCACATCCGGATGATTGGTCTGCACCAACTTGCCGAACTTCAATGCCACGTTCAGGTTGATCTCTTTCTCATTGATAATCTTCCCCTTGGCGCCCGGGTCTTTGCCGCCGTGGCCGGCATCGATCACCAGCACAAATTTATCGGCCGCTTGCATGGTCCCTGCAAAAGGGAACAACAAAACAGATGCCACGAACAGGAGAATATATCTATAAGCCATTTTTCACCAATATATATTTGACTGCAAAAGTAATGCTTTTTCTCATAGAACCGATAACTTTAAATTGTTTTTACACTCGTAAAAAAGCAAAATTCCACTTCTGTTGCCACCTTTTCCGAGTGGTTTGAGATCATATAAATATTGCCCCAAACCATTCTTCACACCCTTTTCCACTCTTTTCAAAGAAGATTCTTCTATTGTTCGGGAGTTATATGGAAACAATACGGATGTTTTGAAAAAGTTTCTCCGCACAAAACTGCAGTTCATTCGGGAGAAAACTCGAGTTCATTCGGGGGAAAACTGCAGTTCGATGCCGAGATTCTTTTCCAAAACTGCAGTTCATTCATACAAAACAATGGCAACTTCTTGAAAAAGAGTGGGCCGACAGATGCAGAAATGTCATGAAAAAGCCTCGATATGCCACCTGATATATAAATCAGACACCTCAACACGGGTGAAAAGTTTCATTTTTTTTTACAACTTTCGTGCATCAAGTCTAAATTTTTATTTATATTTGTCCCCAATAAGCCGTTATGTCAACGACCAAATACTTCGA
>CAVJQR010000305.1:0-2358 GCA_963651605.1 Agathobaculum sp. | reverse complement strand
GCATTCACAACCATCACCTGATTCAAAAATAATAATGATATTTGACTCGTTAAGTTTTTGTAATAAATAGCAAAGAACAAAATCTTTCGGATCTACAAACCTTTTTAATCCACAAACTGAAACTTCAAATATAGATTTATTATATAGTCTAAAAGCTTTTACTATATCGTGGATATAGTTATCTATAAACTTGTTCATGCCCTCAATATTTTACGCCACCATTTGGCTCCGAATGGCATGAATATATATTATGTACATAAAAAAAGCGTAGAGCCAATCTGTCACTCGTTCCACGCTATAAAGGCTCTAGCATTGCCCAGTTTGTCGAAACGAGCAACGCATGAAAGCCCCTACGCCGATGTGAATATATAATACACCCCCTTCACCAGACACCCAAAGCATCTGAAGCTCATAAGGCATGCATATAATACACCTCAAGGGGCGTCCTCGTTGCTTTGTTTTTGACAAACTGATTGGAACTGCTAGATTCTTATAGCGTCAAAACCAAAGCGTACAAAAACGCCTTAATTATTATGTAATATCAATATTCTCTTTTGTCTTCCAAATATCCAACAAAGGAGACACATCGCAAATATAAATATTTCTTTCGAAAACATCAAGAAAGTCGGAAAAATATTTCTTGCAGTAGTCTATATTTTTCCAACTTTTCTCATTTTTATCACAACCGATACAAGTCGCTGAGGGCCAACAATTCCAACTTGTTGGCTTTCAGTACTTCTGTACACTGTTCGAGATTGTCGGGACGAATAACGACATTGGCTGTATCACCTTCCGAAAAAGCATACATATATTCAATAAACACGCCTGCAGCCGTCAGAATTTGCATGGCTTTGGCCAAGGACCCGGGTTGGTTCGGGCAATGTAAACAGATCACATCGGCATCGTTGACGGCATATTTATGCTCGCGCAACACTTTGATTGCCTTCTCCGTATCGGAAACAATCAATCGCAAGATACCGAAATCTGAATTTTCCGACACGGTAAATGCCAACATATTGATACCGGCATCACCCAACAAGGTAGCCACTTCTGTGAAGCGTCCCTTCTTGTTCTCCAAAAAGATAGATAATTGTTTGATCAGCATAATGACTCCTTTCTGTGTTATACTAATTTACGGTTATCGATTACGTGTTTTGCCTTGCCCATACTGCGCTCAATGTGTCGCGGCTCTACGATCTTGATATCAGGCTGCAACCCGATGACGCTTTGGATCTTGCCGGCAATTTTCTTCTTCAATGCCAGCACCTTGCTCATCTCGTCGGTATAATATTCCGGACGGAGCTCGACCTGTATCTGGAAGGTATCCGTATTGTTGACGCGGTCGACTACGATCAGGTAGTGAGCTTCGAACTCCGGCAATTCCAAAATAACAGATTCCACCTGCGACGGGAACACATTGACACCGCGGATGATCAGCATGTCATCGCTTCGGCCCAAGATACGGCCCATGCGAACCATCGTACGTCCACAAGAACATTTCTCGTATACGAGGTGGGTCAAGTCGCGAGTACGGTAACGCAACATCGGCATGCCCTCTTTCGTCAACGTGGTGAAGACCAATTCACCTACCTGCCCCGGCTCGACCGGCTGCAATGTTTTCGGGTCGACAATCTCGGGATAGAAATGATCCTCCCACAAGTGTGTACCGTTTTGGCACTCACATTCGCCGCCGACACCCGGTCCACATATCTCCGTCAGTCCGTAGATATCGTATGCTTTGATATGCAATTTTTCCTGCAACTCCTTACGCATGTTTTCCGTCCATGGCTCGGCTCCGAAGATACCCACCTTCAGTTTGAACTCATCCAGCGGAATGTCCGAATTATGTACGGTCTCCGCCACATAGAGTGCATAGGATGGTGTACAAGCCAACGCCTTGGCTTCGAAGTCGTGCATCAAGTGGATCTGCTTTTCCGTATTGCCACTACTCATCGGAATGACCGTTCCACCCATATTTTCCACGCCATAATGCAAGCCCAAACCACCGGTAAACATACCGTAACCGTACGATACCTGTACTGAATCGTCCTTGGTCAGGCCATAAGCTGTCAGGCAACGGGCCACCACTTCTTTCCAAATGGCCAAATCGCGACGGGTATAGCCTACGACAATCGGTTTGCCGGTCGTACCTGAAGATGCGTGCAAACGGACGATTTCCGACATCGGAACGGCCATCAATCCAAAAGGATAGTTGTCGCGTAAGTCTTTCTTCACCGTAAACGGCAGCTTGACGATATCGTCAATGGATTGAATATCTTCCGGAACAAGCCCGATCTCCTGCATCTTTTTTCTATAGAAAGGAGAGTTATGATATGCATGTTCTACTACCTTCTTCAG
>CAVJQR010000304.1:0-2381 GCA_963651605.1 Agathobaculum sp. | reverse complement strand
AACGCGTGCCGAGCGGCCGGAGCGTTGCACGAGTCGAACGAAGTGAGCGGCTTGCGACGCGCACAGCGAGGTAGCGTTCGGAGTAGGTCATAAGCGTAGCCCTGGCCTTTTGCTTCTTTTGGGCCAAGCCAAAAGAAGGTTACACTCGATGCCATGAAATGGCAGCGCAATAGCGAAGCACCCTAATTGGGGACAAGCTCACTCAAAAAGAAAGAGAAAGGAAGAATGAAGTTGTTATAAAGAAAAACCAAATACCGATTATTCTTATAGAACGAAAAGAATGAAGTTGATATAAACTACCGACGAAATAATAAAAAATCAGGCAATAGTACAAATACTATTGCCTGATTTCCTTCTGTTCACTCGGGACCAAACTCGAGTTTCATGCCGAACAAACTGCAGTTCGTTCGGCACCAAACTTTTTGAAACTCCCGAATAATGCTTATAAACGATCAGTATCTGTAGTGATCCGCCTTGAACGGTCCGTCTACGGGAACGCCGATATAATCGGCTTGCTTCTGCGAGAGCTTCGACAGTTTCACGCCGATGCGCTCGAGATGCAGACGGGCTACCTCCTCATCGAGGTACTTCGGCAGGCGGTAAACCCCCACTTCATACGGCTTCTGCCAGAGGTCGATCTGTGCCAGTACTTGGTTGGTGAACGAGTTGCTCATCACGAACGAAGCGTGACCTGTGGCACATCCGAGGTTCACCAGACGGCCTTCGGCCAAGAGGAAGATGGAATGTCCGTCGGGGAAGGTGTATTTGTCCACCTGCGGCTTGATGTTCAGGTGCTTGATGTTCGGATAGTTCACCAACTTGTCCACTTGAATCTCGTTGTCGAAGTGGCCGATATTGCAGACGATGGCCTGGTCTTTCATCTGTTCCATGTGTTCGATGGTGATGATGTCGCAGTTGCCTGTCGTCGTCACGAAGATGTTTCCCTCCTTGACTGCCTCTTCCATCGTGGTGACTTCGAAGCCTTCCATGGCGGCCTGCAATGCACAGATCGGGTCGATCTCGGTGATCAGCACACGGGCGCCGTAGGAGCGCATCGAGTGGGAGCACCCTTTCCCGACATCACCGTAGCCGGCCACGACAACCACCTTGCCGGCGATCATCACATCCGTTGCCCGTTTGATACCGTCGGCCAGCGATTCGCGGCAGCCATACAGGTTGTCGAACTTCGATTTCGTGACGGAGTCGTTCACGTTGATGGCAGGGATCAGCAGCTCGCCGCGCTCCATCATCTGATAGAGACGGTGCACACCCGTTGTTGTCTCCTCCGAAACACCCTTCATGCCGGCTATCGTGCGGTGCCAGCGCTGAGGATCCTCCTCGAGGATGCGCTTCAAGGTGTCGAGGATACACTGCTCTTCGTGGTTCGATCCCTTGTGGGCGATGGTCGTAGCATCCTCTTCGGCATGATAGCCTTTGTGAACCAACAGCGAAGCGTCGCCACCGTCGTCGACGATCAAGTGCGGGCCTTGGCCATTCGGAAAGCGAAGCGCCATCTCCGTACACCACCAATACTCCTCGAGGCTCTCACCCTTCCAGGCAAAGACGGGGACACCGTCGGCCGCGATGGCCGCTGCGGCATGGTCTTGTGTAGAGAAGATATTGCAGCTGGCCCAGCGGACGTCGGCACCCAATGCCACCAACGTCTCGATCAGCACCGCCGTCTGGATCGTCATGTGCAGTGAGCCGGTGATGCGGGCCCCTTTCAGAGGCTGCTCTCCGGCATATTTCTTGCGCAGGGCCATCAGGCCCGGCATCTCGTGTTCGGATATCTCAATCTCTTTTCGTCCGAACTCCGCTAAACTCATATCCGCCACCTTGTAGGGCAGATCGGTAGGATATAATGTTGACATTTTGAAATGTGTTTTGTTTGTTTGAATGCAAAGGTATAAAAAATAATTGTTTTTTGGTTGCTGCCTTTTCAAGGCAACAACCAATCTCCCCTTTTACTTTTTATCACTTTGCATTTCTTTTTTCGCTTTCTATAAGAATTTGATTTGCTCATATAATAATTACCATTCTTGCCTTCTCTTTCTTTTTGTGTGAGCAAGCCTTAGCGATGACATTAACATGTCATCGAGTCCTCTTCTTTTTGCTTTGTTTATTATTATTTTGTCTGTGTTTTTTATTATGTCGTTTCGCGTGAGCTGCCATGAAATGGCAGCTGGTTCCACTACTTTTTGCTTGACCAAAAAGTAGGCAACCGAAGGTCATTTAGCGAAGCGTAGAATAAAAAGTCAAGGGCTACGCTTTTGACCTACTCCGAACGCTACCTCGCTGTGCGCGTCGCAAGCCGTTCGCTTCGCTCACTCGTGCAACGCTCCGGCCGCTCGGCACGCGTTCTCCGCTTCACGGTCAACGCT
>CAVJQR010000303.1:0-2390 GCA_963651605.1 Agathobaculum sp. | reverse complement strand
GTGTTTGCCTTGGCCGATAGTTCTCTTTATGCTTATGGCAAAGAGGACCGGACGCTTACGACCTATTCTCGAAAGAACGGATTGAGTGACAACAAGATAAAGGTCATTCGCTATCATGCTTCCTCGCACACATTGGTGATAGCCTACCGAAATGGTAACATTGATTTGCTGAATGATGACGGGTTTTATAATCTCCCTTTCTTGAAAAACAGTACCACAGTGCAGAATAAGATGATCAATGATATTTATTTCTATGAGGATTATGCTTATCTGCCGGCCGAAGTGGGTATTGTAGTGGTCAATTTGAAAAAGAAAGAGATAGCAGATACCTATAAAATAGGCTCTGTTCATTCGGTCGCTATCATGAATGGGGCGATTTATGCTTTGACAAGCAACGGTATTCTTCAAGGGAAATTGTCGGACAACCTGCTTGACAGTAATAACTGGAGCAATTATTCACTCTCGACAGACCTGTTTGAGGTGGCCAATGTCGGAAAGATTGTGGCATTCAAAGGGGCGCTTTGTTTCAGTGTGTCGAAAAATGGAGTCTATTATCAGAAAGATAATCAAGTGAAGCGCTTGCTTGCCGATGCTGCATTGACCGGGATAAAGGTCGATAATGACAAACTGATGGCTTTCGCTGCTTCGAAACTTTATGTGGCAAGCAGTTTGGAAAGTGCCCAACCGTTGACGGTGAGCGGAGCCTCAATCAAGGACGCAAGCTGCTTGAAATCTGAAGATTGTTACTGGTTGGCTTGCGGTAGTGGTGGCCTGAAAGGGGTTGTAAAGCAGTCGGGAGCTTATCGTCTGGCGGTGGATAGCTTGTCGATCAATTCTCCTAAACGAAACTATGCTTGGGATCTGCAGTTCGTGAATAACAAGCTGTGGGTCACCGGTGGAGGACGTTGGTTGAACCGTTATAGCCGAACCAATACGATCATGACGTATGAAAATGGCGTATGGACGAACTTCAATGAGCAGAAAATAGCTAAACAGGCGAATGCGAACTACATTCAAGATGCCATGAATGTGGCGGTCGATCCGAAAAAGCCGGCACATATTTATGTGGCATATTATGGTGAAGGTATCTTGGAATTGCAAAATGATACATTATTAAATTGGTATACCCTTGGAAACAGTGGCTTGGAAACGGCCATTTCAAATAGCAACCGCTATGTGCGCGTCGGGAGTGTCACTTTGGACGATGACGGGAATCTATGGGTCACCAACTGTAATGTACCGGGGGTAATCAAGGTGCTGACGGCCGAAGGTAAGTGGATTACCTACTCCAATTCGGAGATTGCCAACGCTCCTATCGCCGACAAAATTTTGATTACTTCGAAAGGATATAAATTTGTCAACTTCTTGCATACTGACAAGCCGGGTATTTTTGTGTTCAATGATCAGGGGACTGTCGACGATCCGTCGGATGATACATATAAATATTATTCATCTGTCATAGATGCTCAGGGGGCTACTCTTTCCGCAACCCGTTTCTTTTGTTTGACAGAAGACAAGAATGGGGATATATGGGCGGGAACAAATATTGGCCCGTTGGTTTGTCATAATGCAACCAATTTGGAAGATCTACGCTTTAGCCGAATCGTCCTGTCTGATCTCTCCGACTATTTGCTGAATGGCGTCCGTGTCAATGCCATTGCCGTGGATGGAAGTAATCAAAAATGGATTGCCACGGAAGGCTCAGGGGTATTCTTGGTGGATGCTGATGGTACGGAGGTATTGGAGAATTTCACGACAGACAATTCTCCGCTTCCCACCAATACTATTAATAGTATAGCTATTCATCCGACCACGGGGCAAGTATTCTTTGCCGTTGATGGGTATGGGCTGCTCTCCTATCAAGGGGAAGCTACTGAAGGGAATGATGATTATTCGGATATACATGCTTATCCGAATCCTGTCCGTCCTGAATATGATGACAAGGTTACAATCACAGGATTGATGGGGAACTCTACCTTAAAGATTACGGATATCTCAGGCAATCTAATCTATCAGACGAAATCTGTCGGTGGACAAGTCAGTTGGAATTGTAGAAATGCAAAGGGAGATCGGGTGACTTCTGGAGTATATCTTGTGCTGGCAGCCACGGAAAAAGGAAAAGAAAGCGTCGTGACAAAAATAGTTGTGATAAAATAATAGAGGGAAACTTGGCAGTGCTTTTGAAGATAGACACTATCCCTGCAGAGAAGCTTCGGGAGGTTTTGAAATAAAATAATGGAACGAATACAAAGGAAAGCATGCATTCCTTTAGTAAACAATAAAACCATTTTTTCACAATACTTGAGTTCTCAAATAGACTTTCTCCCTCTACATCCGAAAAAAGTTCGAAAACATTTTTTGAATATAACCAATTGATAGTTAGCCGGTAT
>CAVJQR010000302.1:0-2400 GCA_963651605.1 Agathobaculum sp. | reverse complement strand
ACCGACTTTCACCATCGTTCGCCAACTACAGACTTTTCGCATATACTATATTTGTCACATCGATAGAGCGGGGAGCGCACGTTGCGTGACCTGAAAAAACTATCGGTCAGAAGCCTATGTCTCTGAAATACCATCACGGTCCAGTGTGTAATCCCAGTGGTGACACTCCGCGAGATACAAACATTCCATACACCCCATTTCCTGTAATGAAAAAAGATTAGGAGTTATTGTGATTTTGCAGTAGCCCATTTTCTTTCTACATTTGTACCGTTATCAAAGAAACAAATAATATGCGAATACGTCCAATTGTCTTACTTATAGCCTTGGTAGCTCTATTGAATACTACTATGATTGCCCAAATCAGTCATGGAGGTTCGCCACTTCCTTTCACAGGGCTGCGGAGCAAGTCTGGTGATTTCTATCAGACGATGCCCGGTTTCAATGTGGCCGAGCAATTGCTTTTGGACTCGTTGGAATACTCTTCGTTGCGTGCGTCCAACCGATTCGCTTACAAATTTATTACAAACTTTACACCTTCTAATTCCGGTGAGCAGTTTACATTGGCAGATGGTACGAAAATATGGAGGTTGGGCATTCGATCCGAAGGGGCTTATTCCATCAATCTCCTGTTTACTGCTTATGAACTTCCGGAAGGCGCACAACTTTTTCTTTACAATCCATCTCAGACGCAAGTGTTGGGAGCCTTCACCCATCTGAACAATTCAGAAAAGGGATTGTTGCCCATTGCTCCGATTGTAGGGGATGAGATTGTCGTTGAATACCACGAACCAGCCCATGCTTCGTTTCATGGTAAACTTTGTGTGGGGGAGGTCAACCATGATTATCGAGGCTTTCGCTCCATTTCTGAACCGGCTTCAGATCTTTCCTCTTTGTCATGTATTCAACCTCTCATTTGTTCTTTGGGGGAGAATGATTCTCTTGTTCAAGTGGGGCAAAGCGTAGTGGAGCTGATAGTCGATGGAATGTATTATTGTACAGGAACGTTACTTAACAATCAGCATTCGGATGGAACCCCTTATCTGTTGACGGCTTCCCATTGTTTGAACCAACAGTTCAAAGTGAAAGATCCTGATTACGAAGAGGTAGCCGGAAAGATTGTCGCTTTTTTCAATTATAACAGTCCGATGTGTACATCGCCTATTCGTGGAACGGAAGAGATGACAATGGCCTCATTATACAGTCGTGCAGTTTATGAGGATGTTGATTTGGCCTTGCTCGAATTTATGGAGATGCCTCCTGTTCAATATCGTCCTTATTATGCAGGATGGAATGCTACAACAGATCATGGAGGGCAGTATGCTTGTATTCAGCATCCCAGTGGTGGTACGAAGCGATATAGTTTAGCCGATAATGTGAAACGCGCTAACCTTGTAATCAAAGAACACACTTTCCACGACAATGCTTTTTGGCAAGTCGAAGAATGGAGTGTAGGCTGTACGGCTGATGGTTCGTCAGGTTCTGCTTTGTTTGACAACAAATGTAGAGTGGTAGGAGCTCTGACGGGAGGAAATTCCTATTGTAATAGTCCAAAGAATGATTATTTCTATGCCTTGGCTTCAGCATGGTTGCCGGATGAGCAAATAGACCACCAACTGAAATATTGGCTGGCGCCTGAGGCAGCAGAGCCAATCACATGTGAAGGCCTTGACCCATATGAGGATGTCTCAGCTCTACGACTGAGTCATGTTTTTGAAAATAAAAAGCAGGATGCTACAGAAACGGCTTTCTATGATGACACCAGCTACCTTTTTGGCTTGAATGCATCTGGTATTACGGAGTTTGCCGAGGGATATACCTTGCCCCAATCCGCTATAATCTACGGATGTTACCTTGTTACTCCAGCTATTAATGGACGGACGACCCCTTCGGTTGAGATCTGTTTGTATAGCGGAAAAGAGAAGCCACAGACGCTTTTGGCAAAAAAAACGTTCAATCCGCAAGTGGCTTACTTCAAAAATGGGGAGTTGGTAAGCGACAAAAAGTCATTGTATCGTGCCCAGGAACATTTTATATCTTTTGGCGATTCGGTTCAAGTAAAAGACAATCTGTTTGTTGGCTATCGGATTTTGGGTGAGAATGATACGAAATTTTGTGTGTATAGTGTCAAGAGTGGAGAACAAACCAGCAACACTGCCTGGATGCATGCTTCGGATGGTTGGAAAAAGGCCTCTTATAATACCTCCTTATTTATTGACCCCGTAGTGAGGTATACGAAAGAGTCTACTGCAAATGAGTCGATTTCCATTGAACCACCTCTTCGATTATTTGCCGATGCGAATCAAAAGAGCCTTCACGTGATTCTTTCGGGTGAGGAAGAGAACGCATTTTTCTCTTTGTTCGATTCTTCCGGCAGAGTGATCAAGCAAGCAGAGATTAGAC
>CAVJQR010000301.1:0-2406 GCA_963651605.1 Agathobaculum sp. | reverse complement strand
AAACAACGAAAGAAATACAGAGTTTAACCAAAAAGAAAATCCGCATAACTCATTGAGCTATGCGGATTTGTCTATTTATACTTTATACTTTCGGTAGTCATCCGTACTTATTTGACCTCCTCGAAATCGACGTCGGTCACATTGTCTTTGCCGTTGTTGTTTTGGCTTCCGCTGTTCGGATTGGCTTGTGCATTGCCTTGAGCACCCTGAGCGCCTTGAGCATTGTACATCTCCTGGCTTGCAGCCTGGAAGACTCCGTTCAATTCGTTCATGGCAGCCTCGCAAGCATTGGCATCTTGAGCCTTGTGAGCCTCTTTCAACTTGTTCAATGCGGCTTCGATCGGAGCTTTCTTGTCGGCAGGAATCTTGTCGCCAAGATCCTTCAACTGCTTCTCGGTTTGGAAGATCATACTGTCGGCCTGATTCAATTTGTCGATACGTTCCTTTTCTTTCTTGTCGGCTTCCGCATTGGCTTGAGCCTCTTCTTTCATACGTTTTACTTCGTCGTCGCTCAAACCGCTGGAAGCTTCGATACGAATGCTCTGTACTTTGCCTGTTCCTTTATCCTTAGCCGATACATTCAAGATACCATTGGCATCGATATCGAATGTCACTTCGATCTGAGGAACACCACGCTGTGCGGCAGGAATTCCATCCAAGTGGAAGCGGCCGATCGACTTGTTGTCTTTCGCCAATGAACGTTCACCCTGCAATACATGGATCTCAACAGAAGGCTGATTGTCGACTGCCGTTGTGAATGTCTCTGACTTCTTTGTCGGAATGGTCGTATTGGCTTCGATCAATTTCGTCATCACGCCACCCATTGTTTCAATACCCAATGACAACGGAGTGACATCCAACAACAAGACATCTTTGACTTCGCCTGTCAAGACACCACCCTGAATGGCGGCACCTACGGCAACAACCTCATCGGGGTTCACACCTTTTGAAGGAGCTTTGCCGAAGAATTTCTCAACCAATTGCTGAACAGCCGGGATACGAGTCGAACCACCGACCAAGATAACCTCATCAATCTCGGAAGTTGACAAGTTGGCATCTTGCAAAGCCTTCTGACAAGGAGCGATACAAGCCTGAATCAAACGGTCGGCCAACTGTTCGAATTTGGCACGGGTCAATGTCTTAACCAAGTGTTTTGGAACACCGGCAACCGGCATGATATACGGCAAGTTGATCTCGGTCGAAGTAGAACTTGACAATTCGATCTTGGCTTTTTCTGCAGCTTCCTTCAAACGTTGCAAAGCCATCGGGTCCTGACGCAAATCGACACCCTCGTCGTTCATAAATTCTTGAGCCAACCAGTCGATAATGACATGGTCGAAATCATCACCACCCAGGTGCGTATCACCATTGGTCGATTTTACTTCGAACACACCGTCGCCCAATTCCAAGATAGAGATATCGAATGTACCTCCACCCAAGTCGAATACGGCGATCTTCATATCCTTGTTTGCTTTGTCCAAGCCATAAGCCAAGGCTGCAGCAGTCGGTTCGTTTACGATACGACGAACGTTCAAACCGGCAATTTCACCGGCCTCTTTTGTAGCCTGACGCTGCGCATCGCTAAAGTAAGCCGGTACGGTAATAACGGCTTCGTTTACTTCTTGTCCCAAGTAATCTTCAGCCGTTTTCTTCATCTTCTGAAGAATCATCGCTGAAATTTCCTGCGGCGTGTAAAGGCGACCGTCGATGTCGACACGCGGAGTGTTGTTGTCGCCACGTGCCACTTTGTACGGAACGCGGGCAATCTCTTTCTGAACCTGGTCGAAAGTCTCACCCATGAAACGTTTGATAGAGAAGACCGTCTTCTGCGGATTGGTAATTGCCTGACGTTTGGCAGGATCACCTACCTTACGTTCGCCACCATCCACAAATGCTACAATAGAAGGAGTTGTTCTTTTACCTTCACTGTTTGCAATTACAACCGGTTCGTTGCCTTCCAATACAGCCACACAAGAGTTGGTTGTTCCTAAATCGATTCCTATAATCTTTCCCATAATGTTATATTTTTTATTTGTTATTATTCAAATTATCTCTGTACCGCTTTTTTCTTTTTTGCAGTACACTTATCATTCAACAAACCGCGTGCCAAAATAAAAATTGCCGCCAAACCGCTTTTTTGTCTGTCATCTTTACTGACAAAACGGCACACTATTTTGGCAAATGGCTCATATCGTGTGACAAGCCGGCTATTTTTGCAGCTCATTTCACCTCGGAAACGCTTGGGGCAACCTTGAATATTTTGCATAAAAAAGCAAAGAAAAACTTTGGAGGTCTCAAAAAACTGTTTATCTTTGCCAAAGAAACAAGTGAGGCAATCACTCCTTTTCGATTGGTGCGTTAGTTCAGCTGGTTAGAATACATGCCTGTCACGCATGGGGTCACGGG
>CAVJQR010000300.1:0-2440 GCA_963651605.1 Agathobaculum sp. | reverse complement strand
ACGTAGCACCGATGGACAAGATCTGCGAATTGGCTGAAAAATACGATGCACTGGTAATGGTAGACGAATCACACTCTGCCGGCGTAGTAGGCCCGACCGGCCACGGCGTAGCCGAGCAATTCAATTGCTACGGACGCATCGATATCTTCACCGGTACCCTCGGTAAATCATTCGGTGGTGCGATGGGCGGTTTCACAACCGGTAAGAAAGAGGTGATAGATATGCTTCGTCAGCGCTCACGTCCCTACTTGTTCTCCAACTCTGTTGCTCCTGCTATTGTAGGTGCCAGCCTGGAAATGTTCAAGATGCTGAAGGAGAGCAATGCATTGCACGACAAGTTGATGAGCAATGTTACTTACTTCCGCGAGAAGATGTTGGCAGCCGGATTCGACATCAAGCCGACTCAGTCTGCTATCTGCGCCGTGATGTTGTATGACGCCAAGTTGTCACAAGACTTTGCTGCCAAGATGCAGGACGAAGGCATCTATGTAACCGGTTTCTACTATCCGGTCGTTCCGAAGGGACAAGCCCGTATCCGCGTCCAGCTCTCAGCAGGCCACGAAAAAGAACACTTGGACAAGGCCGTTGCTGCCTTCATCAAAGTGGGCAAAGAGTTAGGTGTCATCAAATAAAAACCAACCCGAAATAGTGTGAGGCATCGGCAAGGGTAATTCTTTTGCCCGCCTCAAAAAGAGAGGAATGTGCCGGTAGTTGCTACCGACACACTCCCTCGTTTATCAAACAAGCCCCATCAAACATACATTCCATTCCCTGCTTTTATGCAATTAAGCAACTACCATAGTCACTGTAACTTCTGCGACGGACGAAGCAACCCCGAGGATTTTGTAAAATTTGCTGTCAGCCACCATTTCCGGGCTTATGGCTTTTCGTCACACTCCCCACTACCTTTTGAAACATTCTGGAACATGTCGAAAGGCGATATGGACGAATACCTGGCCGAAATAGCACGTCTGAAACAGAAATATGCCGACACCATCGAGATTTATGTCGCCCTCGAAGTGGACTACCTCGACCCTACCTACAATGCATCGATCGACTATTTCCGCCACCTGCCTCTCGACTATCGCATCGGGTCCATCCATTTTCTACCCGTCCTCTACCCGTTGGCGGAAGAGAACATGATGTGTATCGACGGATCGCTCGCCGACTTCCAAAAGGGTGTGGAGCAACACTATGGTGGAGATATCCGAAAGTTGGTGAGACACTACTACGAATCGTCGTGCAAAATGGTGGAGATGGGCGGAATCGATATCGTCGGCCATCTGGACAAGATCTATATGAACGGACAAAAATGCCTGGGCTTTGACCTCGAAGCGGATTGGTATCGGGACGAACTCCTCACCTTTCTCGACCTCATCCAAGAGAAAGGCCTAATGGCTGAGATCAATACCAAGAACTTTACGAAAAAGCGGGAGATATACCCCCACCAACACTATCTGAAAGCACTGAAAGAGAGAAACATCCCCGTGATGGTCAACTCAGATTGCCACTATCCGGATCTGGTAAACGACGGCCGCGAGGGAGCCTTCTCTCTGCTGAAAGAGGCCGGGTTTACCCATACCTGCGAACTGATACACGGCACATGGCAAGAGGTTCCGCTGGATGAATAAACATATCCCCAAAAGGTAACGGAGGCTTTCCTCCCTTCCCCCTTTTTGAAGGAGAGAGGAGGGTAAAAAAAAGATGCCGAACTTTTCAAAAAAAGCTCGGCATGATTTTTCAAAAAATACCCGATGAAAAAATACAAACATCGGCATCAATTTCCAAAACACCCGCCTCTCCATCTTGAAAAGTGGGGTATTACGCTCTGTTCTTATTGCTGAACCGTCTGAGCAGCTACGCCCTCGAAGGTCATCTTGACGGGATTGATATGTCCATTCTCGTCGAATGTCAGCTTGTCTATGCAGGTAACGCGGTGATTACCATCCTCATCTCCCAACGGATGACGATGATAAACGATGTAATAATCGTCGGGGGTCGGGTGCAGGATCGAATGGTGTCCGGCTCCTGTTCCGACCGTTTCGTCACGTTCGAGGATCTTGCCGATACGTTCGAACGGACCAAAAGGCGAATCGGCGATGGCATAGGCCACACAATAGTCGGGCCCGGTCCATCCTCCTTCACTCCACATGAAGTAATATTTGCCGTCTTTCTTCAGCATGAACGGGCCTTCCACATATTTCTCCGGAGTAACCTCTTTATAGATTTCGCCATCGTCGAATGGAACAAGGCCGGTAAAATCGTCGTTCAACTTCACCATGTTGCAATGTTGCCAGCCACCATAATACATATAGTAGGTGCCATTGTCGTTATAGACGAACTGATCGATCGGCTGTGCGCCGTTGATAATATCGTTGATGAGCGGTTTTCCCAACAGATCCTTGTACGGACCTTCGGGGCGATCGGCCACAGCTACACC
>CAVJQR010000299.1:0-2564 GCA_963651605.1 Agathobaculum sp. | reverse complement strand
AATCAAACAAAAAAGCCCGGCAGTTGCGGGTGGGCGGTTGCCGGGCTTTTTCGTCTTTCGTCGCTGTTACGCTACAAACTCTTTGTGGAAATACTCGATCAGGAACTGCCAGTTGTCCTGGATGATGGACTTTCCGCGGTCGGTTCCGATCAGGCTCTTGGTCTGCGCATCGGGCAGCATGCCGCGCTTCACCATCTCGATCAGGATGCTGGTGCTGCAGTGCTTGACGATGAAGAAGCCGAGGGCCGCCTTTTTGGCATGCTCTTCGTCGTAGAACGGGTTCTTCTCGTCTTTGATACATTCGATGTCGAGCGTCAGGAGCTGGATGCCATCCTCGGGCGAAGCGTAGACGCCGAAGCGGCGTTCGCCGGGGCTTGGGGCTCCTTCGGTGAAGTTCATGCCGATCTTTTCGGTCAGCAGATCATAAAATTCCTGCTCGCTCTTCATATAGACGATCAGGTCGTCGGGATAGGCCGCCTTGAACTTCTCGTAGTCGGGCTGCACGGCTTCGCGGCGTTTCTTCTCTTCGGGGTCGACAAATGCCATGGACTCGTCGGCCGCCTGTTGGAAGATCGCGTAGTCGGGATGGTCGGCCGGGATGATGCGCGAGAGCCACTTGGGCGAGGTGTATCCCATGAAGGGCAGACGGCTGACGTGTGCCAGCAGGTTGTGGATGGCCAGTACGTCGGCATGGTTGACCTGCGATTGGTTCTTTTCCCAATAGGCCTTGGTGGTCTCGGTCAGTTCGTCGTTCGTGTCCGTCACCCAATAGGAGTGGTAGTGGAACCAGTAGAGCAGTTCGTTGTATTTCTTCGGGTCGTCATAGCGTGTCTCCTTGCTGAAGAGCTGCTGCATACGTTCGTTTTCGGGGGCGGCCGTCCATTCGTCGCAGAAGATCTTGTAGATCATGTTGGCGGCTGCCTGGTTGGTGGGGTTGTCCGGATTGACGAAGGTGCCCTTGCGCCATCCGTGATACTGCTGGGTGAAGTGCCACAACAGGAAGCGTACATCCTCCAGATTGGCCTCGTCTTCGTAGTAATGGTCGCTCGTCTCGTAGAACGGCAGGTAATGCCCGTAGTGCTCCTTGAATTCGTTGATGAACGACCGCCAGATATTGGTGCGCGAGATCACGTCTTCGTAGTAGCCGGCCATGCGGATGGCGATCTGCTTTGCCTCCTCCCCTTGGAAGGAGTTGGTCAGTTCCGTGGCTACAAGTATGTCGTATATGCGGTTGGCGATGTTCGTATAGTAAGCATCTACCGAGGTGCTTTGCATGTAAGGATGGAGTGAAAGCCAGTCCTTTGAGAAAATCTTTACGTTCTTCATCTTGCTCTGTTCGTTTCGTTTGAGGAACAAATATACAAAATAATTTTAAAAACGTATCTTTGCAACAAAATTAATCGCGGAGGAATCACGGCTTTCTTTACATGAAAAAGCCGTGATTCTGCCGAAAGATTTCTAACCCTTTATGTTGCCAATTCGAATAAAACCCCTACATTTGCGGTACAAAAAATGCTACTACTAGCAAATAATGTACCCTAATTATGATTTTCGAACGAAAGAAATACCTCGATGAACTTATCGCAGGACGTGGAAACGGGCTTGTGAAAATCATCACCGGAGTAAGACGATGTGGAAAGTCATTCCTGCTTTTTCTTTGAAACCCTACTACGAAACCGGCACTGTTTTTCCCCTTTTTTTATCGTGAACCATTCTTTCCCCATTTCGCATTCACATTCGCCTCTTTGTTGTATCTTTGCAACAAAATTAATTGCGGAGGGAGGGGCCGGCCGATGGGGTGCCTTCCGGACTTTATCATTTGGATTATGAGAACAGACAGACAAAGAATGGCGGCCGTCTTGGCCGTATCGATGGCGGTGGCACTGGGCTTCGCCGCCACTTCATGTGTGGAAAATGGCAATGCCGAGGAGACGACGAAAGCGGAAAGTGTCGAACTGCTGAAGACTTCGCAGAGCTGGGACGGCGTCGAGCTGCCCGACTATCCGGTAGGGAAGCCCGAACTGCGGGTGCTCCGTGTGGTATTGCCGCCCCACAGCATGCTGCCCAAACACCACCACGACGTCATGTCGTACGGCATCGTCAACAGTGGCGAGCTGACGCTCGTCCGAGAGTCGGACGGGTTGGAGAAGACCGTGCGCAGCGGCGAGGCCGTTGTCGAAACGGTCGGGACGGTCCATCACGGCGAGAACCGCGGCGACGTGCCGACCGAGGTGATCGTCTTCTACGTCTCGCAAGAGGGCACGCCGCTCTCCGTGGCCGACGAATAGGAGGGGGCGGCGGCCCTCTTCGGGCCCACCTTCCCCGCTCCTTGAGGCCCTAAATTTCACTTCTATTCTCTTTTGAAAAGGGGCAATCGCGAAGCGTGAGTCGGAACGACTCATCCCTTGGGCCTAAGCTGGTTGGCGTTAAACGGAAGAGTTGTAGTGAGCGGCCGGAGCGTTGCACGAGTCGAGCGAAGCGAGCGGCTTGCGACGCGGACAGCGAACGAAAACTCTGGAGTAGCCAAGCAGGTTCAGCCCTTGATTTTTTATTCTACGCTTCGC
>CAVJQR010000298.1:0-2655 GCA_963651605.1 Agathobaculum sp. | reverse complement strand
CCTATATGGTAGGAAAAATACCACAAAAAGGGTACTTTTTTTCTCCTCCGAATGCCGTAACTTTGCGGCCGTGATGGAACAGTTCCATCCGAATGACAACAAAAAACAGGAGTAACGAACATGAATTTTATCTTTATATCACCCAATTTCCCCCATACCTATTGGGAATTCTGCAACCGCCTCAAGCAAAACGGAGTCACGGTGTTGGGAATAGCCGACGTGCCCTACGAGTCGCTCTGTCCGGAACTGCGCGATGCGCTGACGGAATACTACCGGGTGGACAACCTGGAAGATTACGACAAGGTCTACCGCGCCGTGGCCTATTTCGCCTTCCGGTACGGACGGATCGACTGGATCGAGTCGAACAACGAATATTGGCTGGAACAGGATGCCCGACTCCGCACCGACTTCCACGTCACAACCGGCATCGATGCCGCCCACGTGGCGCGCATCAAGGAGAAAGCCCTGATGAACGAGTGTTATGCCGCAGCCCATATCCCGACGGCACGGCAGGTGCAGGCGGCCGAGGGGGTGGAGAGCGTCGTCCGTTTTGCACAGGAAACGGGCTATCCGCTCATCGCCAAGCCCAACGTGGGGGTCGGCGCCGGCGACACGCACAAGCTACACGACGAGGAGGAGGTGCGCCGCTTTTTCGAGAGCCGAAGCAACAGTGCCGACTATGTCGTCGAGGAGTTCGTGACCGGCGAGATATGCTCGTACGATGCCGTGATAGGGGCCGGCTCCGAACCGCTCTTCGAGTCGATGACCGTATGGCCGCCCTCGATCATGGACATTGTCAACAAAAAGCTCGACCTCTCCTATTATGTGGACAAGGAGATGCCCGAGGCGTTGCGCCAACTGGGCCGCCGCACGGTCAAGGCCTTCGGAGTGGAGAGGCGGTTCGTGCATTTGGAGTTCTTCCGGCTCGACCGCGACCGCAACCGACTGGGCCGAAAAGGCGATTTCGTGGCGCTCGAAGTGAACATGCGCCCGGCGGGCGGCTACACGCCCGACATGATCAACTTCGCCCACTCTACCGATGTCTATAAGATTTGGGCGGATATGGTGACCAGCGGCGAGAGCCGGATGACGGTCGGGCGGCAGTACTATTGTGCCTTCGCCAGCCGACGCGACATGTACAGCTACGTCCACTCTCACGAGGAGGTGCTCGGCCGTTATGGGGATAGGATGGTCATGTGCGAGCGGATGCCCGACCTGTTTCACGACGCCATGGGGCAGCAGATGTATACCGTGCGGCTCGACACGCCGGAAGAGGTGGATGCCTTCGTCCGTTTCGTGCATGCAAAGAACAATTAAGGTGGCAAAACGCAACCCATGATTTTATAATAGTACGGTGGTAATCGTTAGAACCCACCTTAAATGATTCACCCAAAGAGACAAAACAAGATGGAAACAAGATATGTAAAGAAATACAGCCGGTCGCTTGGCCGGGAGATGGAATACAAAACATACGGAAACCGGGGCCGCGGGGTGCTGGTGTTCCCCTCGCAAAACGGCCGATTCTACGACTATGCCGACTTCGATATGGTGGCTGCCATCTCGCAATATATCGACGACGGAAGCATACATCTTATCTGTGCGGACAGCATCGACGGCGAGACATGGTCCGATACGGGCGGCGACGAGCACCGGCGCATCAGCTTGCACGAGCAGTGGTTTCACTACATCGTAGACGAGCTCGTGCCCGAGGTGGCCGCGCCCGGCGAGAAACTCATCGTCACGGGGTGCAGCATGGGCGGGTTCCATGCCGCCAATGCCTTCTTCCGCCGCCCGGATCTCTTCGACACGCTCCTTTCGCTGAGCGGCCTCTACTATGCCGGCTACTTCTTTCCCGGCTATCATGATCCGTTGGTATACGACAATTCCCCCTACGATTTTCTGCGCAACATGCCGGAGTCGCACCCCTACGTCGACCTCTACCGCCGGAGCAGGATCATACTTTGTGTCGGACAGGGCGCATGGGAGGAGGAACTGCTCGAAAGTACCCGCGCGCTCGATGCGCTCCTGCGGCAGAAGAACATCCCGGCGTGGGTGGACTACTGGGGGTACGATGTAGCCCACGACTGGCAGTGGTGGCGCAAACAGATCGCCTATTTCATGGGGAAGCTGTTGGCGTGAAAGCGGCAGAGGGGCGGCGGGCGTAGGGGGTTCCGATTGCCTCTGCGAAAAGAGGCATGCACCTTCCCATCGTTTGTGCGGCCCCTTTTCTATTTTATTGCCGGCCGCTGAAAATAAATTATAAGTTGATAATGTACCGATAGACTTTAAGATGTGGCTGTTTTTTTATGATTGGGCTTTCTTTTTCCAAAAGAGAATAACAGTTGGTTAGAAGTTTTAGCAGACAGCGATAGTTTATAAATGTCGGCAAAGCCTCTTCTTTTTCATTATGCTTCATTTCGCGTTAGCGCTGCCATTGTCATGGCATCGAGTACTCTTCTTTTTACATTACGCTTCGCTATGTGACCGTTGGTTGCTTGACCAAAAAGAAGCAACCGAAGGTCATTTAGCGAAGCGTAGAATAAAAAGTCAAGGGCTGAACCTGCTTGGCTACTCCAGAGTTTTCGTTCGCTGTGCGCGTTGCAAGCCGCTCGCTTCGCTCGACTCGTGCAACGCTCCGGCCGCTCACTACAACTC
>CAVJQR010000297.1:0-2657 GCA_963651605.1 Agathobaculum sp. | reverse complement strand
GTAACGCGGTTATCATGTGTCATACGAACCTTGATAATGAGCTTGCCCGACAGAGGCTAGCGCTCGATGAAATTCTGTCGATAAAGCAAGCGTTGAATGATTTGCGTAGCACATACACGAAAGGGGAAAATATCTGTGCACGCAACTTTTTCGAGAATGGAGTTATAAAACAAATTAACTCGAAAGACAACATCGCATCGGAAAAGTATTACTTTGATTATGATAAATTCACGAAAAATTTTGGTTTTAAATTTGAATTAACAAACGACCAAAAGTCAGCGATCACGGACATTATATCGGACCTTAACTCTGATAAAAAAATGTCCAGGTTGCTGCAGGGCGATGTTGGATCCGGTAAAACGATGGTTGCGTTTATCACCGCTATGTACAGTATTTTTAGCGGGAAGAATGTCGCGCTGCTCGCCCCAACGGAGATGCTTGCAAAACAGCATATGGAGGTATTTAAGAATTTACTTGCGAATTTTGAGGAAAAATTCTTGTGCGACATAAAACTTGATTTACTCGTCAGTAAAACTAAATCTAAGAGCGAATTATACAAACGCTTGAAGGCCGGAGAAGTGAATATTTTGATTGGAACGCATGCAATCATCGAGGAAAAAGTCGAGATCTCAAATCTTGGCTATGTGATAATTGACGAGCAACATAAATTTGGGGTCGAGCAGAGAGGGAAATTAAAAAATAAAAATCCCTTGGCGAATGTGCTCTATATGTCAGCCACGCCAATCCCAAGGACGTTGATGATGGTTTTGAACAATGATATGGATATTTCCTACATCAAAGAGAAACCGAAAAATCGAATTCCTGTCGAGACGGTCATAATGCCGATTTCGAAAATGGCGGATTTGATTTTAAGACTGAAAACTGTCCTTGTTGACGGAAACCGAGCTTTTTGGGTATGTCCGGCGATTGAGATGTCAGAGACTATGCCGATCACTTCTGTGACGGAACGGTTCGAGTATCTGAAAAATTTTTTCGGAGAAGATATCGCAATTGTCCACGGCAAAATGAAAGAGCAGGAAAGAGCTGAGATCATAGAGAAGTTTCGCAGTGATCAGGTGAAAATTTTGATCGCTACAACCGTGATTGAGGTTGGGATAGATGTCCCGGACGCGAATGTCATCGTGATTGAAAATGCTGAGCGGTTCGGGTTGTCACAGCTACATCAACTTCGCGGAAGAGTTGGACGTGGAAGCAAAAAATCCTTTTGCGTTTTACTCTATTCCTCGAAGCTAACGTGCGATGCGCAGAAACGTTTGGCCGTGATGAAGGAATCTTCAGATGGATTTCGGATCGCTGAAAAGGATCTTGAAATTCGTGGGTATGGAGATTACGTCGGAACGCGCCAGACTGGGCTCCCTTTGTTTCGGGTTACAGACCCATTCAAAGATCAAGAGCTTTTCTCGATCGCCAGCAAAATGGAAATAAAAAAGAATAAAGACTTACTTTACAAAATCTACAAAAGAGAAATTTAATTCTCTTCCGTTGTATTTGTTGGAATGCTTTGTTGTTGTGGGGCAGGTTGGATTTTCAACCCGCTTACATCCGTATTTCTTTTGATGTGGTGTTTTTCAAGAACAGCCGCCTCGATTTCTTGCATAACAGGTTTGTTGTTTTTCAAGAAATCCCTTGCGTTCTCTCTTCCCTGGCCGATTTTTTGGCCTTTGTAAGAGTACCAAGCGCCTGCTTTCTCGACAATCCCAGCCTCGGCAGCAAGATCCAAAACTTCACCTTCATGGGAAATTCCCTTGCCGTAGATGATGTCGAAATCAGCGGTTCTGAAAGGTGGAGCAACTTTGTTCTTCACGACTTTCAACTTTGTCTGGCTTCCGATGATGTCATCTTTGTCCTTCAAGGTTGCGGTTTTCCTCATGTCAAGCCTTATGGATGCGTAGAATTTCAAAGCGTTTCCTCCGGTGGTTGTTTCGGGGTTTCCAAACATGACGCCGATCTTCATACGGATTTGGTTGATGAAAATCAAAACGGTGTTGGATTTGGAAACGGTGGCCGTCAACTTACGAAGTGCTTGGCTCATCAATCTTGCTTGAAGGCCCATGTGGGAGTCGCCCATATCGCCGTCAAGTTCAGCCTTTGGGACGAGTGCAGCAACGCTGTCCACGATGAGCACATCGATTGCGCCGGACCGTACGAGGGTATCGGCAATCTCGAGAGCTTGCTCCCCAGAATCAGGTTGAGAGATTAATAAGTTGTCTACATCAACACCGAGATTGTGGGCATATACAGGATCGAGAGCATGTTCAGCATCGATGAATGCGCACACACCGCCGATCTTTTGTGCCTCTGCAATAACGTGCAATGTAAAGGTTGTTTTACCAGAGCTTTCAGGGCCGAAAATTTCGATTATCCTACCGCGTGGGAGACCGCCAATCCCAAGTGCGATGTCGGCACCAAGAGATCCAGTCGGAATTACGCTAAGCCCGGATGTGCACTCTTCGCTTCCCATTTTCATGATGGAGCCTTTTCCAAATGATTTCTCAATTTGGCTTAGTGCAGCATCAAGGGCTTTTTGTTTGTCAATGTTCATAAAATTCACCTTTTAAACGAAACCAGTTTATCTTGAATATATTTTTTTATCAAATATTATTTTTCCTCTATTAAAATTGCAGCACGTATGTTGA
>CAVJQR010000296.1:0-2665 GCA_963651605.1 Agathobaculum sp. | reverse complement strand
TAGCAATTTTTCATTATAAAATCAAATATATAGATATTATATAACTATAAATCAATTATTTGATATAGTACAATACGATTCATTTTCTTATAAAACGATTTTCAAAAATTCATTCAAGAGAAAGTCTCTTTTATATAAAGAAGTAGTCAGATCAGAAGCGGATCAAGAAATCGACCAAGTTCACATCGTTGCCAATACCCAAGCGCTTACGCAAACGATACCGCCGAAGTTCTACTGCACGGACAGAGACATTGAGCAACAAGGCAATTTCCTTCGTTGATAAATTCATCCGCAACAGACAACAGATGCGCAAATCGCCCGGCGTCAAATCGGAATATTTCTGTTGAAGCTTCTCCAAGAAATCACGGTGGGCACTCTTGAAATACTCTTCAAACAGTTTCCAATCTTCATGATCGTTCAGTGCATCGGCCATTAATTGGTGCAATTTTTTATACATTTTATTGGGATAACGGTCACCCAATAACTCTTTTTGGGATTCAAACTCTTCCATAATGGAATGAACAGCCTGGTTACGGCGAACCAAAGCCGAGGTCTGCAATACCAGCTCTGTGTTCTTGTTTTGCAATTCTTCCTCAAGCATCTTTTGGCGCATCAGCTCCAACTGATGTGTCTCTTCTTGATCGGCAAGCTCTTTTTGCTCATTCTCTTCCCGTTTCAAGTGTCTCAAATTATAATTCAACAATTGCTGAATGACCAACCACATTAACAAAATATATATGAGATAAGCCCAGATTGTATTATACCAAGCAGGTTGTACCTCAATCGTCATGGTGATTTCAGGGAATGTACCCTTGGAGACATATTTACGAATCCGTAATGTATATGTTCCTTCCGGCAAATAGGAGAATGAGAACTTGCCATCTTCTTGCCATTCCGACCATTTGTCCGAAATTCCTTCCAGTCTATACGACAACAAATGATAGGGGGTAAAAACAGTTGTTCCGACATAAAAATTCACTTCTTGCACACCATGCGCCAAACGAATCTTTGTCGTGTCCGGATTCACCGAATGAACTCCCTGACGATCTTTATAGTTGATCCGATTGAATCGGGGTAATGTCAAATTGTTAGACCCACCCAATAGCTGACGTAAATTCATCAATAAAGCTCCCTGCATGGTGGATATCAGGCAAAGAGAGTCGTTTAGCGTAAAGCAATGCGGCCCACGCGTGACAAAATTCAGCTTGAAATTATCCAAAGACAAACGGCATTTGAGCGTTGTCTGATGATTATCTTCTTGAAACAAAGCCATTTCATTTTCATAAAGCACCCAATACATATTGTCATAAGCGGGATATATGGACCTACTTTCTTTGAAATAATCCATCACTTCCAAATCAGAAAAGATCTTCTCCGGGCTCAAGGACAACGAAACCACTTTCTCATTAATAAATTTCTCAGCTTCAGCAGATTGCACCGATATGAGCGGCAGGTTTGAATCCAATGATTTGCGGAAGAACCCAAGGTTTGAGTGCACATATAAATCCCTGTTATGGATGCCGGCATGATCCACCTTCCCGATTTCGCTTCGCTTACCTATAATATTGAGGGGCGGATTGATGTCAACTAAAGCTATGCCATTGTCCAGCGAAAGCCATAACCGGCTCTCATCTTGTACGCAAATGGCATGTACACAATTGTCTTGCAATTGATTTTGAACGTAAAGATGTTGGATAATCTGTCCCGATTCATCTAAAAAATAGAGACCGTTATTTTCCGTACCCACCACATCGAATTGGGAAAAATGGACATAATCAGTTGGTGATGCCTCTACTACTTCATCCGGCACGTTAATGGATTTTTTATGATGAGAATTGGAAATTTCAGGCATGTGGAAATCATCCGAAGCCACTTGATACTCCAAATCTCTGTATTCATTATACAACCAATACCCCTTCGTCTGGTCGCCAACCGTAAAAATAGTATCGTTTCGTTGGGCCACCTCATAGATAGATTCATGCAAAGGGGTCACATACAACCGCCAAATATTGCCGTCAAAAACCAATAAACCTTTGTTGTTTGCAATATACAGAATGCCATCAGAAGAGACATGCGCATTCCAGTTTTGACAACTACCCTTGTAATCTTCCACCGAAAAATTCTGGACATAAAACGAAAGCCCACTTCCTTTTTCTTGCCCGTTCATTGCTACAGAGAAAGTTGTCAATGCCAAACAAATGAATAACCACAAAGTCTTTTTTAATGTATCCATGCAACAAAGATAATAAGAAAAGGAACGCCCCACACATTTTATCTCTCAATTCAAACAAGTATTCCCCACAGTAAGAGGAGAAAAATATAGGGGCCTAAAAAAAGCCCCTATATTATATCTAAAAAGGTCCCGTATTTTTTCAAAAAAGTTCGGGAGCTTTTTGTAAAAACCTCGGGAACTTTTTTTTCAATCGTCGGGATGGATTATTTATACTCTTGCCAGCTCTTGATCTGAATATCTTTTTCTTGCATTGAACAGAAAGCATTGATGAATGCACCGGCCAAGCGTGCGTTGGTAATCAATGGGATATTGTGATCGATAGCTGCACGACGAATTTTGTAACCATTCGTCAATTCGCGTTTGCTATGATCTTTCGGAATGTTGACAACCAGCTCAAATACATGATTGGTAAACATGTGCATGATATTCATT
>CAVJQR010000295.1:0-2687 GCA_963651605.1 Agathobaculum sp. | reverse complement strand
AGGGTATGCAGCACCGCGTGATGCTCAAAGGCAGTTGAAATGATGTGCCTTTTGAAGGGCAAAGTGAAGATTTTTAAGGATGGAGTAGGAGGAAGAAGTCAGATTATCCGAATGATCAAGCCCGTTCAATATTTTGGCTATCGTGCAAATTTTGCACATGAGAAGTATTTGACGAGTGCTTCTGCCTTCGAAGCATCTACCATCTGCATGATTCCGATGACGGTAGTGATGGATTTGATTTACGGCAATCCTAATCTTGCCATGTTTTTCATTCGCCAGTTGTCTGTCGACTTGGGAATAGCCGATGAGCGCACAGTGAATCTGACACAAAAACATATCCGTGGACGTTTGGCTGAATCGCTTCTTTTCCTGAAAGACAATTATGGATTGGAAGAGGATGGGGCGACGTTGAGCATCTATTTGGCGCGTGAAGATTTGGCAAGTTTGTCTAATATGACCACGTCGAATGCTATTCGTACCCTGGCTGCCTTTGTAAATGAGCATTTGGTGGCGATCGATGGTCGTAAAATCAAGCTGATTGACGTCGAACGATTGAAGAAAATCAGTCGGTTGGGCTAATATTTACAATTGGAAAGATAAGCAAAGAGGGCGAATCGAATGAGATCATTTCGGTTCGCCCTCTTTCTCTTTTGTTGTATTGTTAGGATGAATGGTCAGTTTTCTTATTGGATAGCTTCACGGATGCGTTTCAGCTTGGTCAGAAGATCTTCCAAAAGATCCAATTGAAGCATGTTGGCACCATCGGATTTGGCTTTGGATGGTTCGGGATGTGTCTCGATAAACAATCCGTCTGCCCCGACGGCAATGGCTGCTTTTGCAATGGTTTCAATCAGTTCAGGCAGGCCTCCTGTTACACCGCTCGTCTGGTTGGGTTGCTGGAGTGAGTGGGTGGCATCCATCACTACCGGGTATCCAAACTTTTGCATGATCGGGAAACTTCGATAATCTACGACAAGGTCTGTATAGCCGAAGGTAGTACCTCGTTCGGTGATCATGATGTGCTTGTTACCTGCATCGGCCACTTTTTGCGCTGCAAACTGCATGGCTTGCGGCGAAAGGAATTGCCCTTTTTTGATATTGACGATCTTCCCTGTTTTAGCGGCTGCCACTAAGAGGTCGGTTTGCCGACATAAGAAAGCGGGTATTTGCAAGATATCTACATATTCAGCCGCCATTTCCGCTTCATGTGTCTCATGAATGTCTGTCACCGTCGGGATGCCGAAAGTGTCGTGCACCTTCTTTAATATTTTAAGTGCCTTTTCGTCTCCGATTCCTGTGAATGAATCCAAGCGCGAGCGGTTGGCTTTTCTATAAGATCCCTTGAAAACATACGGTATTTGTAGGCGGTTCGTTATCTCGGTGATCCGTTCTGCAATCCGCAAGGCCATCTCTTCTCCTTCGATAACGCAGGGACCGGCCAATAGAAAAAAGCTGTCTTTACCTGTTAAATTCTCAAATATTGTCATAATGTTTCGTTGTTTCCGATCAATTCAAGTGTATGTGCAATCTTTTTTTCCGTGGGCCATGTAGCATCGATCCAGTGGATGGTGAACCCACGTCGTTCCATTCCTCTGAACCATGTCATCTGTCGTTTGGCAAACCGGTGGATGGCTATTTCCAACTGGCCGACCATCTCATCGTATGTCAACTCGCCAATGATGTATTGGGTCAGGTATTTGTATTCCAATCCGTAGTAGATCAAATCATCCGGCTTGACACCTGTGGATAGAATACGGCGTACTTCATCGACCATTCCTTCGTCCAAACGGGCACGGAGTCGGTTGGAAATTTTGGCTCTTCTCAAGTCTCGGTCGATATCCACACCAATGATGAGGGATCGGATCGGATCATATTCGGTGCGGTCCGGTGCCTCATTTCGGTAATATTCTTCGATTTCGATGGCTCGTATAGCTCGTTGTGCGGAATCGACATCCGTCTTGTTGTGCAATGTCTTGTAGGAAGCGAGGATTTGCTCTAGTTCTTCCAAACTTTTTCCTCGCAAACGCTCCCGCAAGGATGGATTTTGTGGAACATCGAGCAGCTTGTAACCTTTTAACACGGCTTCGATATACATACCGGTTCCGCCGCAAAGAATGGGTAATTTTCCTTTGTCCTTGACCAAATTGTAAGCTTTGTGGAAGTCATGTTGGTATTCAAATACATTGTATTTGTAGCCCGGATTGCAGATATCAATCAAGTGGTAAGGAATTTGTCGGCCATTGACGGTATAGTCGGCCAAGTCTTTTCCCGTACCGATATCCATTGTCCGGTAAATTTGTCGAGAGTCTCCGCTGATGATTTCCGTATCTAATGTGTCGGCCAATGCCGTGGCGAAAGTTGTCTTTCCCGAGGCCGTTGGTCCCAGTATCGTTATCAGTTCATATTTTTTCATAATGCAAAGATATAAAAAAGGTCTATTGTTAGCCAATCAAACCGGGAAAGCCTTCTTGAAGAATGGCATAAGCTTTGTCGTAATCCTGTTCAGCCACATATATTTCAGCTTGGAAGCAAGGACAATTCCAGATGGTCGACAGCGTTTCGTTCTTGAGAAGCGAGTCGATCCCCTCATTGGCCAGCACATCTTTCACCATGGCTGCTTGAATATAGTCGTTGAGTGTTGCTAAATATACCATACCATTTTGCCTTTTTCCATACAACAATTGGCG
>CAVJQR010000294.1:0-2691 GCA_963651605.1 Agathobaculum sp. | reverse complement strand
ACATGAAAAGAGTATTTTGTCCGAAATGCGACAATCAACTGACTTTCGACGAAACGAAATATCAAGAGGGGCAAGTAGTGGTCTTTGTTTGTCCGCAGTGTGCTTCCCAATTTAAGATAAAGATTGGCCGGAAGGTGGTACGTACCAAATCCGGACAGGAGAAGGAGGTGAAAGAGCCGGACTTCTCGCATGGTTATATCACAGTCATCGAAAATAGTTTTGCTTTCAAGCAGGATCTGCCGTTGGTGTTGGGGGAAAATGTGATTGGCCGAAGGAATAAAGATACGGATGGTGTCGATGTGCCCATCATTACGAGCGATCCAAGCATGGGACGCAAGCATTGCGTTATCCAAGTGAAGCCCGACAAGAGTGGAAAATTGGTCTATACCTTGCGCGATTTCCCCAGTCTGACAGGCACCTTCCTCGGCAACTATCTGTTGGGCGATCGTGAACAGGCGCGGATTGAAGACGGGGCTGTCGTTACGTTGGGGGCTACAACATTTATCTTGCATACGGCCGACGGAGAAAAAGAAGAATAGTAAGTTAGTAGAATAGGTATATGAAAAAGATAGTAACAGTCATTCTTTTGGCATTTTTTGCTTGTGCTGCGTTCGCACAGAAAGCGCCTAAATGGATGGAAAAACAGAAGAAAGCCATCGTGAATGTAGTCACATACAAAGCGGATGGCACAACCTTGCACAATGGCGTCGGCTTCTTCGTGTCGGAAGACGGTACGCTTCTATCGGCTTATTCCCTCTTTAAGGATGCGCAGAAGGCAGTTGTCACGGATATTAACGGCGTTTCTTACCCGATCGATCGTGTTCTGGCAGCCGATGAATTGTATGATGTGATCAAACTGAAGGCGCGTGTACCGAAGAAAGTGGCGGCTCTTCAGTTGGCTACCCGACCGCTTGCCGTGGGTCAGTCGGTCTATTTGCTGCCGTTCGTCAAGGGACAGGCCAAGGTAACGGCCTATGGCAGCGGCAAAGTGGAAGAGGTAACGAAATTGCGCGATGCATACCATTATTATAAGTTCTCCTTCCCATTACAAGTAGAGTGGCTGAACGCTCCTGTTTTCAACGAAGATGGCGAGGTATTTGCCTTGGCTCAGGACGATGCCTCGGGCAAGAAAGAGGCATCTTATGGCGTGTCGGCCGCTTATGCCAATAGCATTGTCTATGGTTCATCGGATGTTTTCAACTCGACCTATAGCAGTATCGGTATCAAAAAAGCGTGGCCGACAGATCGCGATCAGGCAAAAATCTCCACTTACCTGATCGAAAACCGTCAGAATGCCGGCGAGTTTTTGGAGACATTGAACGATTTCGTGGCCAACTTCCCCGATTGGTGGGAGAGTTACAGCCGTCGTGCCGCCCACTATGCATTCAACAGAACAGAGCTGGCTGCCGATGCAGCCGGACAAAATGATTGTCTGAACAAAGCCGTCGAGGATGAGAAAAAAGCAATCGACTTGGCCCCTGACAAGAGTGAAGCGCTCTACGATTATGCACGCATGATATATAATGTGGCATTGTCCGACACGACATTGAACGCTACAGAGTGGAATCTCAACCATTCGGAGGAGGTTTTGAAAGAGGCCATCTCGAAGAAAGACGATCCATTGTATCATCAATTGTATGGGGATATCCATTTTGCACGCCAAGATTATGCAACAGCTTACGACGAGTACATGGTGGTCAACCAAAGCGAGTCGGCCACTGTCAATACATGGTACATGGCTGCAAGAACGAAGTCGTTGCAAAAAGGTGTGAACATCGCGGATATCATCCAATTGCTGGACAGTGCGGTGGCAATGTGTGGCACTCCTTTGACTTCTGATGCGGCACCCATCTTGCTGGAGCGCATTGACTGGAAGCTGAGATTGATGCAATATGCAGAGGCAGTAGCCGACTATGACTTATATTATCAGGCACTGGATGGCCGCGTGGCGGACTCCTTCTATTATTACCGTGAGCAAGCCAAGTTCCGTATGGACGACTTGGATGGTGCATTGTCGGATATCCGGCAAGCCATCACACTCTCACCACGCGAGGCTATCTATCATGCCGAAGAGGCTTCGATCTATATTCGTCAGAAAAAATACGACGAGGCTTTGAACAGCATCGAGAAAGCGCTTGACATTGCTCCCGACTTTGCCGCTTGCTATCGCCTTCGTGGCGTTTGCTATCAGCGGACCGGGAAGGCGGCAGAAGCAAAGGTCGCATTGGAAAAGGCCAAAGAACTGGGTGACCTTGCGGCCGAAAAATTGTTGAAACAATAAACATCTACACTTCTTCACAAGCCGTCTGTCGTGATCAACAACGCAGGCGGCTTTTTTTATGTTGAGCCTATACATATATAATACTATGGTTGTTTTCCGTCAGTATCCTTGTTGGTCATTATGAATGGTGGGTATTATACCCAAAAATCATGGGGACCTTTTTGGAAAAACATCGGGAACTTTTTAGAAAATCATGGGGAGCTTTTTTGGGGATGCTCATGATGCTTTCGGAAAGGGAAGTTATCAATCTGCAAAATGTTAACTTAATTTCGCTAAATCGATAAATTTATTTGTTTAAAAGGAGCGTCTATTTATGGAATTAAGAAGTATTTTATGCTATGCTAACTATTTGTCAATATTGTATTTATACTTGTTTTTGAAAGGAGACGCCCTTATCAAAATAGAAACCA
>CAVJQR010000293.1:0-2737 GCA_963651605.1 Agathobaculum sp. | reverse complement strand
GATACTATACATTGGCTTTATCTGCTGATGCAAAATATGATAAAGTAATTTTATAATATGGTAGCAGAAAAACAAGGTGAAATCGGACGGAAGACATTGATAATCAATAACAATATAGAAGAAAGCGATTTGCTTTTTCCCTATATGCAAGAGATTGGGGCGGCATTGCATCTTCCGGAATCGTTGACCAATATGCTGAATTTGGCATTGGAAGAGGCTTTGGTCAATTCTATATCGTATGCTTATCCCAAAGGAGAAACAGGCGAGGTGAGCCTGACAACGGAATGGAATGAGCCGGCTTCTACGCTTGTTTTTACACTGGTTGATCGTGGCATTCCATTTGATCCGACTGCTATGCCGGAGGTTGATACGACACTCTCGGCAGACGAACGGCCCATTGGCGGCTTGGGTATCTATCTGATTCGGAAAATCATGACCGATGTCCGCTACGAACGGGTCAATGATGAGAATCATCTGATCATGCAAAAACGAATAGAAAGATGAAATGTGCCGGCTGACATTGCCATTTTTTCTTTAAATTCGGTTAAAGAACATCTTCCATTAAAATTTATGCCGTACATTTGCCCATAAAGCAAAAATTGTTTCACACACATTAAAGAAAATACGATGAGCGAAAATGGCGATTTTGAATATGATGAGGTTGAGTCTGTGAAGTTTATCCAAAACTACCTTCCTCAAGAACTGAAAGGAAAATTCAGCGATAATGATATTTATTACATTACCGATTTGATATACGAGTTCTATGAAAGCAAAGGCTATATGGACGAGAACGTTGAGGATGGCGATGCTGACGTAGAAATTGATGAAGATGAATTGGCAGCCTTTGTGGTAAAGAATGCCAAGAAAGATGGGGTCGGAAAATTTTCGCCCGAGGAAATCTTGTTCATCGTCCGAGGTGAATTGGAATATTGTGATTCTTTGAATATGTTTGACTAAAAAACAAAAAGTGAAAAAAATGAAAAGTATAAAAGTCTTGACATCGTTGCTGCTTTCAGCAACATTGATCCTTTCAAGTTGTGGGTCGTTGACAAATACCCAAAAAGGTGCGGCCATCGGCGTTGGTGGTGGTGCTGCAGTGGGTGCAGGTGTAGGAAAATTGGCCGGTAACACAGTTATCGGTTCTATCGTAGGTGCAGCCGTTGGTGGTGCAGCCGGTGCATTGATCGGTAAGAAGATGGACAAGCAGAAGAAAGAGCTCGAGGCAGTTTTGCCGGAAGAAGCAACCGTTGAAACAGTTAACGACGGTGAAGCATTGAAGGTTACTTTCGACTCCGGTATCTTGTTTGCAACTAATTCAAGCACAGTTAGTGCAGCTTCCAAGAGCGCATTGAAGAACTTGGCAACCAGCTTGAATCAGAATCCTGATACAGATATCAAGATTGTTGGTCATACAGACAGTACAGGAAAAGTTGACTATAACCAAACTTTGTCTGAAAAACGTGCAAAGAGCGTTTACGACTATTTGATGCAAGAGCAGGGTGTAAGCAGCAAACGTATGAGCTACGAAGGAAAAGGTATCCACGAACCGGTTGCCGACAACAGTACGGCTGAGGGTCGTGCTTTGAACCGCCGCGTTGAAATCTTGATCACAGCCAACGAGCAAATGCGTCAAGAAGCAGAGGCCGGCACATTGAAATAATTCAACGAATTATTCACAAGTACACAATATAAAGCCGAACAGGAGAGATGCCGTTCTCTTTTGTTCGGCTTTTTGCTATATTACGCCCAATATATTATAGCTTATATTCAACCATAGCAAAAAAAGGAGGAAACCCTTGCGGATTCCCTCCTTGCTGATCTCTGAATATTCGGAGATTATTTCTTGAAATAACGGTTGAAAAGTCCTTCGAAACCTTTGCCATGGCGAGCTTCGTCTTTGGCCATTTCGTGAACCGTATCGTGGATTGCATCCAAATTCAGCTGTTTAGCGCGTGTGGCAATGCGCTTCTTGTCGGCACATGCTCCGCTTTCAGCGTTCATTCGCTTCTCCAAATTTGTTTTGGTATCCCATACAACGTCGCCTAAAAGCTCTGCGAATTTAGCGGCATGTTCAGCTTCTTCCCAAGCGTAACGTTTGAAGGCTTCTGCCACTTCTGGATAGCCTTCACGGTCGGCTTGTCGACTCATAGCCAGATACATACCTACTTCGGTACATTCACCCATGAAGTGTGCATTGAGATCTTTGATCATCTCTTCGTCACATCCTTTGGCAACGCCGATAACGTGCTCGTCTACGAAAGTCAAAGCCCCGCTTGTCTCTTCCAATTCTTTAAACTTACTTTTTGGTACTTTGCATTGTGGACAAAAATCAGGTGCTTCATCTCCTTCGTGAACGTAACCACATACTGTACAAATCCATTTCTTTTTCATATCGCTAATCGTTTTAATTGGTTGTTGTTTTATTTGTTTTTCAGGAACAAGATCGCTTCTCTTATACTTGTCCTTTCTTCTATTGCAAATGTAGTTATTCGTAGATCGTCTGTCAAATTTTAGCAGATTGAATTCATTTATCAGTAGATTGATAAAATTTATATGTGGTTTTTCTTTGTAATATGTGAGTGACCATCAATGTATTTTCCCGGGGTTTTTCTTGATGAAATCTTTCCAATCGTTGTATTTCTTTTCAGTAGTAGGGCGATTGCTTTGGAAAAAATGACAGACGGCTGCCGCCAATCCATCGGTGGCATCCAATTGTGGCAGCATGTACTCTTGTGGA
>CAVJQR010000292.1:0-2740 GCA_963651605.1 Agathobaculum sp. | reverse complement strand
CCCTACAACCTCATCGAATTCCATGCGGAAGGCGGAAAAGCGAACGTAAAAAACATGCATATATACAAACTTAAAAACATAAATCAAGCGCAGTTATGACAACAGAGAAGAAGCCCATCGTGGTGGGAATCGGCGAATTACTGTGGGATGTACTTCCGACAGGGAAAAGAGCGGGCGGTGCCCCTATCAATTTTGTATACCACGCCACACAATTAGGCGCCGAAGGCTATGCCATCAGTGCCATAGGAAAAGATGAATTAGGCGAAGAGATCGTCCGCGAGTTGGACAACAACCATATAGCCCACTGCTTGGGTCGAGTAGATTATCCGACAGGAACCGTACAGGTGAAGCTTCACGACGGCATTCCCACCTACGATATTATCGAGAATGTGGCCTGGGATCATATTCCATTGATGGCAGAGGCAGTAGAGATCATCAAACGAGCCAAAGCCATTTGCTTTGGCACCTTGGCACAACGCCGGCAAGAATCGCAGGAGACGTTGACGGCATTGCTCGGTTATGCTCCGAAAGAGGCACTCCGCTTCTTCGATATCAATATCCGCCAGCACTACTACTCGAAAGAATTGATCCTTGATCTGTTGGGAAAGGCCAATGTTCTGAAGATCAACGACGAGGAGCTTGAGCTACTCCGCCCGATGATGGGCTTGGAAGGGAGCGACGAAGCTTGCTGCCAAACCTTGTTGAAGGCACACAATCTGAAGTATGTTATCCTGACTGCAGGCGACAAGTTCAGCTCGATCTATGCGCCCGACGAATGCTCTACCATCGAAACTCCGAAAGTAAGCGTAGCCGATACGGTAGGTGCCGGCGACTCTTTCTCGGGAGCCTTCGTCTACTCCATCTTGGCCGGTAAGACGTTGAAAGAGGCCCATCGGACAGCTGTCGAAACAGCTGCTTTCGTCTGCACCAAAGAAGGAGCATGGCCCGAATATTCCAAGTAAAACATCTCGACATAAACAATAAAAGAATAACAGCATGAGTACCCGACAAAAGAGTTTCATATGGTTGCTGATCCCTATCATGTTCTCCTTCTTTGCGATGGGGTTCGTTGATTTGGTGGGAATCGCCAGCAACTATGTAAAAGAAGACTTTGACTTAACAGACAAAATAGCCAACCTGATGCCATCGATGGTTTTCTTCTGGTTTCTGGTTTGCGCCGTGCCGACAGGCATGTTAATGAACAAGATCGGCCAACGGAAGACGGTGTTGATCAGCTTGGTTGTGACATTGATCGCCTTGATCGTGCCGCTGATCAGCTACTCCTTCCCGATGATGCTGCTCTCGTTCGCCTTCTTGGGGATCGGCAATGCGCTGATGCAGGTGTCGCTCAACCCGTTGATTTCCAATATTGTGAGCGGAAACCGCTTGGCCAGTTCGTTGACCTTCGGACAGTTTGTCAAGGCCATTGCCTCGTTCATTGCCCCCATCTTGGCAGGTTGGACGGCCCTCGCCTTCGGCAATTGGCGCATCTTCATGCTTATCTTTGCCGTAGAGGCAGTCATCGCCTTGATCTTGTTGGCCATAACCCCTATCCATGAAGAGATAACTCAGGACGCGAAGAATGCGACCTTCAAAGAGTGTTTTGCACTATTGGCAGACAAGGTCATCCTCCTCTCCTTCTTGGGAATTATCTGCCATGTAGGTATTGACGTAGGAATCAACGCAACCGCCCCCAAACTGTTGATCGAACGCATGGACATGACCTTGGAGAGTGCAGGCTATGCCACCAGTGTCTACTTCATTTTCCGTACGTTGGGTTGCTTTAGCGGTGCTATTCTCCTGGCCCGTATCCCCACCAAATATGTCTTTTCGGCCAGTTCGCTGATGATGTTGTTGGCGGTAGTCGGCTTGTTTGCTTTGCCTTCGTCGCTGACAGCTCACTACGTTTGCATCGCCCTCATCGGATTGGGTAATTCCAATATCTTCCCGATGTTGCTGTCGCGTGCCCTGTTGCACTTGCCCAATAGAAAGAATGAGGTGTCCGGATTGATGATCATGGGCTTGTTCGGTGGCACCATCTTCCCGTTGCTGATGGGCTTTGCCTCGGATGGTGTCGGCTCGCAGGTCGGTGCTATCGCAGTCATGTCGATCGGTGTCCTCTATCTGCTGACATTGATCCCCGTTTTGAATAAGGAATCATAAGCCCGATAAACATAAAAAAAGCATCCATGAATCGTATAGAAACATGGATGCTTTTTGCTGGAACTCTTGCTTATATGCAGCAGATTGTATTCAAAAGAAATGGATTGTCTGGCTGAATCGAGGAACCGGCTAACCTTTATAGTTTCTCAAAGTGTACGGTAAAATTGCATCTGGCATCATAATAATATTCATCATATTCTCCACAACGTTCATCATACTCTCCAACACCTTCATATATTGCAGTCTTGCCTGTGATAGTAAATTTACCTTGCATATTATCGTAATCTTGTATAGTAAACCCATCAGGGTTTAATTGTAAAATGGTCAACTTATTACCATCAAGTTTCCAACGGAATCTTTTAACAAAATCCCCTTCTTTCATATCATCTTCTGATTCCCACCACACACCATTGCCACCAGACGAAAACTCAAAGATATTTCCAAGACTATTTTCATACCATTCCCAACCTGCAGCTTGTGTTACTTTCCATTTAGTACCAGCCAGGTTGTTATTATCACCTTTTGAGTCGTTTCCATCATCATCACTGCAAGAAGTAACCACCAATGTAAGCATTAC
>CAVJQR010000291.1:0-2747 GCA_963651605.1 Agathobaculum sp. | reverse complement strand
CCCTTAACATATGTTTTTTCGTTAACACCGCATACGAACATTGGAGTGTCGTCTTTTGAAGGAGCTGACATTACAACATATTTAGCACCGGCAGCCAAGTGAGCTTGTGCTTTTTCTTTTGTCAAGAACAAACCAGTTGATTCAACAACGTATTCAGCACCTACAGCATCCCACTTCAAGTCAGCCGGATTCTTTTCAGCTGTTACACGGATTTCTTTACCGTTAACGATCAATTTGCTGTTTTCAACATCAGCTTCGATTGTGCCATCGAACTGACCGTGCATTGTATCATATTTCAACATGTAAGCCAAGTAATCTACCGGGCACAAGTCGTTAATACCTACGATCTGGATGTCGCTTCTTTTTTGAGCTGCACGGAATACGAAACGGCCGATACGACCGAAACCGTTAATACCTACTTTAATCATTGTAATAAAACTTTATATGGGTTTATTAAAAATATTATTTCTACTTTGTTTCACAAAAGGCTTTTTTACGCCCCCTTTGTTTTTCCGAGTGCAAAGTTAGTTATGTTTTTGGTTTTTGAAATTAATTTCTGATGAAAAAGTTGCGCTTCTAACATAAATTAAAACTTCAAAATGGCCGGAACCTGTTCAGAATTTCCCGAAAGGGTTTTCTTGCCGGTTCTTACTTCTTCTGTTTGTTTTTATCTTTCGTGAAGAGCTTCCCTATTTTCTTTCGAATCAAACGTATACCGAGGTTGATGGCCATCGGCTTTGCGATTTGCCACGCCACGGGCATCAGTGATTTGGCTATCGAAAGATAATCGGACAGTTGCAAGCCAACTCCTTCCGTTCGTTTCGGTGCCTCTTCAGCCGTTGCAGCGGCAATCGGTTGGGTGGCATCCGTTTTCTTGGCCGGAAAAATGAGCGAGGTGAGGCCCGACAATAGCAATGACATCGCATTCGCCTGCAAGTAGGTGAATGATTCGTTGATCTTTCCTTCTTGCTGTCGGCAGGCCGTTTCAAGCCGTTGTTTGTCCGCCATCAGCCTCTCTATCGGAGTCGGTTGGGTTTGTTTCATTCTTTTCGTTGTTCGTTTTGTCTTCATTTCCTGTCAGTGCTGCGATCACTGCGTTGAGGATGGCACTGCGGATTCGTTCTTTGTTGCTTACGACCACGCCGGCCAATATCGCATAGAGGAGGGCCACGGTGCCGAAGCCGGCCGCCGGACTGTTGTACAGGTCGCCCAAAAAGAATCCCAATGCGATGAATATGAACAGTGTGGCAAAGAAGGCCAGAAAAAGCAATATCAAACCATATGAGAGAATGCCGACCACGCGGCCGGTTCTCTCATATGTGTTCAATTTCAAAAGCTGCAGTCTCAGCTCGACATAAGCCGAGATGTCTTTTTTCAGGCTTTCGAAAAGTTGACCTGTTTCGTTGCTCATTATTCCTCAGCGGTTGTTTCTTCTACTGCCGTTGGAGTGCATTTGCTTTCTTTGTATTTGGCCACTGCACAGTTAACGCCGTCTTTTACTTTGCCGACAATTTTATTCAATTCGTCTACCAATTCTTCTTTTTTGTCTGTTGCTGCCAAGTAGCCAACTGCTGCACCTACTGCTCCGCCGATGATCAAGCCTAACAGTAATTTAGAATCTACATTTTTCATGACTGATGAATTTTATGTTCTTAATTATATATATAACGCTTTACACGTCTTATTTGTTTATTTTTCCCTTGTAAATAATGTTAATTCAAAGCGGTTTGTTGACCTTTACCGAACACCAGCTCTCTTTTTCGGTATAAAGCTCGACGTTCATGCCGTTTTGTTCACACGCCTCGCTGATGACAGGCAAGTCTTCTACGTAGAATCCGCTCATGAAGAGGGTGCCGCCAGCCTTCATACTTTTGGCATAATAGCTCATGTCTTGCAGCAGAATGTTGCGGTTGATGTTGGCAAAGATCACATCAAACGAACCAAATTCGGCAATCCGTTCTGCACCGCCCAAAGCAATTTCGATGGCTTCGGTATGGTTCAGGCGGATATTCTCCAGCGCATTGTTGTAGGCCCATTCGTCAATGTCGATACCTACCACCCGTTTGGCGCCACGCATCTGTGCGAGGATGGCCAGTACGGCCGTGCCGCATCCCATGTCGAGCAGCTCTTTCCCGCGCAGATCGAGTTGCAGCATGTGGCCGATCATGAGGAACGTTGTGGCATGATTGCCCGTTCCGAAGGCCATCTTCGGGTCGATGATTATATTATATGTATAGCCCGGCTCTGCAGGGTGGAACGATGCGCGGATGATGCACTCGTTGCCGATGCGGATAGGCTTGAAATAGTTCTTTTCCCACTCTTCGTTCCAATCCTTGCTCTTGACGAAGGTGATTTGGTAATGAAACTTCACCCCATCGATCGGAAATGCTTTCAGTCTCTCTTGCAATGCGGCTTCAGAGAAGGTTTCTTCTGCCACGAATGCCTGCAGTCCTTCTTCGTTTTCGCTGAAGCTCTCGAACCCTATCTCTCCGAGTTCGGCTGCCAAGATATCACTGATCACGTTCGTTTCCAATGCGGATTCGTAAGTAAAGTCCACTTCGTAATAGTTCATAAGTTGAGCTTTTAATGTTTTATAGTTTTACTCATGGACAAAAGTATGTTTTTTTTCTGAGAGTACAAAGCCTTTTTTCTCGTCTGATTTTCCTGTTTTGCAAAATGTTTTTCCACTCTATAATATAATGTAGGAATACACCCTGAGGGAGATGATGAAAAAACATAGGTGTTTT
>CAVJQR010000290.1:0-2754 GCA_963651605.1 Agathobaculum sp. | reverse complement strand
GGTGCATATGTGCCGGCTTCGAGGATGGCATTCAGTTGTTCGTCTGTGATTTGCGCTGCTTTGTATTTGCGGCAACTGCGCCGCGTCTTGATTAGTGTAAGAAATTCGTTGTTCATTATCTTAGTTGTTTTTGTTATTTGTGGGCTAAATGTACACGTTAATTTTGAGAAGCCCAAATTTTCTTTTGCCTCTTGCCAAATTCCTTGGAATCATTTAACTTTGCAACCATAGAGATTTTAATGAAAGATTTTAGTGATAATCAAAATAACACAAATTATGCAGATGAAAAACTTTTGCTCGGTGGCGTTGTTGGCGTCATTGATGTGGATCGGAGAGCCGACGGCAACACTGGCAGATAACTTCGATCCGGTCGAATATGTGAACCCGCTGATGGGATCCGAATCGACCTATGAACTTTCGACGGGTAACACGTATCCGGCAACCGCCCGCCCTTGGGGTATGAACTTTTGGACTCCGCAGACAGGCAAGATGGGCGACGGATGGCAGTATCAGTATACCGCTACGAAAATTAACGGCTTCAAGCAAACACATCAACCAAGTCCGTGGATCAACGACTATGGTCAGTTTGCCATCATGCCGATGGTGGGCAAGCCCGAGTTCGACATGCAGAAGCGTGCCAGCTGGTTTTCGCACAAAGGTGAAATATCGAAAGCATATTATTATAAGGTATATCTGGCTGAATATGACATCGTGACGGAGCTGACTCCGACCGAACGTGCCGCCATGTTCCGCTTTACCTTCCCTGAAAACGACCATTCTTATGTGGTAGTCGACCCATTCGACAAAGGATCGTACGTGAAGGTGATTCCTGGTGAAAACAAGATTATCGGCTATACGACGAAGAATAGCGGCGGCGTGCCGGACAACTTCAAGAACTATTTTGTGATCCGGTTCGACAAACCGTTTACCTATACGGCTACTGTGGCCGACGGATCATTGAAAGAGGGTAACCTCGAGCAGACGGCCGACCATGCAGGCGCTATCATCGGCTTCAAGACCCGCAAAGGGGAGGTGGTGCATGCCCGCATCGCTTCTTCATTTATCAGCTACGAGCAGGCCGAGACGAACTTGAAAGAGTTGGGTAACGATAATTTCGACACATTGGTGAAGAAAGGAAAAGAAGCTTGGAATGATGTCTTGAGTCGAATCGAAGTGAATGGCGGAAATCTTGACCAATATCGTACATTCTATTCTTGTATGTACCGCTCGTTGCTCTTCCCGCGTAAATTTTATGAATACGATGCAACAGGGAAGCCGGTACACTACAGCCCGTTCAACGGCCAGGTATTGTCAGGTTATCTGTATACCGACAGCGGTTTTTGGGATACTTTCCGCTGCTTGTTCCCCTTCTTGAACTTGATGTTCCCCTCGGTCAACAAGGAGATGCAGGAAGGTTTGATCAACACCTATCGTGAAAGTGGCTTCTTCCCCGAATGGGCCAGCCCGGGTCATAGAGACTGTATGGTAGGAAATAACTCAGCTTCCGTCTTGGTTGATGCCTATATGAAGGGTGTGAAAGTGGACGATTTGGAGACTCTCTACCAAGGATTGGTTCATGGGACCAACAATGTGCATCCGAAAGTCGGCTCGACAGGTCGCAAAGGCTATGAATATTACAACAAATTGGGTTATGTTCCATACGATGTGAAGATCAACGAAAACGCAGCCCGCACCTTGGAATATGCGTATGACGACTGGTGTATTTACACATTGGCGAAAGAGTTGAAGCGCCCGAAGAAGGAGATCGAACTCTATGCCAAGCGTGCGATGAACTACAAGAACCTATACGATCCGGAAAGCAAACTGATGCGCGGAAAGAATCAAGACGGAACGTTCCAATCTCCGTTCTCACCATTGAAGTGGGGCGACGCCTTCACGGAAGGTAACAGCTGGCACTATTCATGGTCGGTATTCCACGATCCGCAGGGATTGATCAATCTGATGGGCGGCAAAGAGGTGTTCGTTCAGATGTTGGATTCGGTCTTTGCTGTTCCACCTCTCTTCGATGATAGCTACTATGGCCAGGTTATTCATGAGATTCGCGAGATGACGGTGATGAACATGGGTAACTACGCTCATGGAAATCAACCGATCCAGCATATGATTTATATGTATGATTACGCCGGACAACCTTGGAAGGCGCAGTATTGGTTGCGTGAGACGATGAACCGCATGTATACTCCGGGCCCGGATGGTTACTGTGGCGACGAGGATAATGGTCAGACTTCTGCATGGTATGTCTTCTCGGCTCTCGGATTCTACCCTGTTTGTCCCGGTACGACGCAGTATGTCATGGGTGCGCCACTCTTCAAACAGGCAAAACTCCATTTTGAAAATGGCAAGGAGTTGGTCATCAATGCCCCGGCCAATAGCGACGAGAATATCTATATCAAGGATATGAAGGTGAACGGTCAGCGCTACACGAAGAACTACCTCGAGCACTTCGAAATGCAAAAGGGTGGAACAATCGATATCGAAATGAGCAATCAGCCGAATACACAACGTGGAACGAGCGATGCAGACGTGCCTTATTCATTTACGACACAGAAATAATCGGACGTTGATCACGTGGTGATCCTTTTCAAGAGCCGCAAGAGAACCATCTCTTTTGCGGCTCTTGTACTATCAAGGGGTAAGCACCGGCGCTCCAACCGAATAATTCTGTTATGGGGATTGCTCTCCGCCTCTTTCATATTATTATTTATATTATTATCTTTGTTCCGTAAAAAATAA
>CAVJQR010000289.1:0-2760 GCA_963651605.1 Agathobaculum sp. | reverse complement strand
AGATAAAGCCAATGTATAGTATCCGACAAAAATATGAAAATAAATCGATATTCAACATCCAAACCATGAAAAAAAACAACAATCCCCGATCGAAAAGCGTCTCTACTTCTGCCTACTGTCAGAAATCAATCGGGGGAGCTTTGTATAATTTATACGAATGCTTTGTAACAGTTTCTCGGCATAAAACTGCAGTTTTCCCCCGAATGAACTGGAGTTTCATGCCGAGTAAACTGCAGTTTGCTCTCGAATAAATTTTTCAAAACTTACGAGTTGTTCAAAAATTGTTCTTGAATGAAAAAAACGAGATTTTCGATTAACAAAGGAAAACACTTGGCGCAAAAAAGGAACCCTCAAATTTGGCACACCTCTATATCGCTTTGTTTCAAACAAATAGACGTGTTATTATAGCCTGAAAAATTGGTTGTTTTTTCTATTAAATTGGTCTGATTCCACTGTAAAAATGACATCGAAAACGTTTAAGATATTGCAAAAAGACAAAAAAAATAATTTATCAAAAAAATGAAACCATATCTTTAGTAATATTGCAGTCGAAAAATAAGGAGAATGAATATGGGAGAAACAAAAGGTTCAATTTTACAGGTTATCGGCCCGGTCGTGGATGTGCATTTCGAATCTTCTTCGGAGCACCCCATTGTCCTCCCTCGTATCCATGACGCGATGGAGATAACCCGTTCAAATGGAAAGAAGCTGATCATTGAAGTCCAGCAACACATTGGCGAAAACACGGTGCGAACCGTAGCCATGGACTCGACAGACGGCTTAAGAAGAGGAATGGAAGTGGTTGCTTTAGGCTCACCAATCACGATGCCTGTCGGCGATCAGGTAAAAGGACGACTGATGGATGTTACAGGAGCCCCGATTGACGGTATGAAAGAGCTGGACAAGAAAGGAGCCTTTCCGATCCACCGCGAGCCGCCAAAGTTCGAGGATCTGAAAACAACCAAAGAAGTTTTTTACACGGGTATCAAGGTCATCGATCTTTTGGAGCCCTATTTGAAGGGTGGAAAGATCGGACTTTTCGGCGGAGCAGGTGTTGGTAAGACCGTTTTGATCAAGGAGTTGATCAACAATATCGCCAAAAAGCACAACGGATTTTCCGTATTTGCAGGAGTCGGCGAACGTACACGTGAAGGTAATGACCTGTTGCGTGAAATGATCGAGTCCGGTGTTATCCGTTATGGTAAAGAGTTCGAAAAGAGTATGGCTGAAGGGAACTGGGACTTGTCGAAAGTCGACCCCGAAGAGATGGCTAAATCACAAGTATCGATGGTGTTCGGACAGATGAACGAACCGCCGGGAGCCCGCCAATCTGTAGCCCTTTCAGGACTGACCATAGCAGAGTCGTTTCGCGACTTGGCGGCCGAGGGCGAACACAAGGACATCCTGTTCTTTATCGACAACATCTTCCGTTTCACACAAGCCGGATCCGAGGTATCCGCCCTACTGGGACGTATGCCGTCAGCCGTAGGTTATCAACCGACATTGGCGACAGAGATGGGTGCCATGCAGGAACGAATCACCTCGACCAAGAAGGGTTCAATCACCTCTGTACAAGCCGTATATGTACCGGCCGACGACTTGACCGACCCGGCTCCGGCAACGACGTTCACCCACTTGGATGCAACGACCGTATTGAGCCGTAAGATCACCGAGCTGGGTATCTATCCGGCCGTTGACCCATTGGAGTCAACGTCACGAATCTTGGATCCGTTGGTTGTGGGCGAAGACCATTATCGCTGCGCCCAACGCGTAAAACAGATTCTGCAGCGCAACAAAGAGTTGCAAGATATCATCTCGATCTTGGGTATGGAGGAGTTGTCTGACGAAGACCGTTTGACCGTCAACCGCGCTCGTCGTGTACAACGTTTCTTGTCGCAGCCGTTTGCCGTAGCAGAACAGTTCACGGGCGTACCGGGCGTAATGGTATCTATCGAAGACACCATTCGCGGATTCAATATGATTATGGATGGTGAGACAGACGATCTGCCGGAACAGGCATTTCTGAACGTCGGAACCATTGAGGATGCGATCGAAAAGGCTAAAAAATTAGCACAACAAGCTAAGTAACAAACAAATGAAATTAACAATCATAACACCGACGCAAGTTTTGTTCGAAGGCGAATCGGAAGCAGTTACGCTGCCGGGATTGAGCGGTTCGTTCGACGTATTGCCACATCACGCTCCGCTTATTTCTGCTCTTCGTGAGGGGGTAATCCGCTACGATGTCAACTCAAAGACGCACGAACAGGAAATCGGTGGCGGATTTGTCAAGGTTGAGAATGACGAACTGACCGTTTGCGTTGAATAAAAAAGCTACAACAAGAAGATGAGATTTCGATTAATAATAAGACTCTTCGCATTGATCACTTTCATCAATGCTGCGGTAGGTATCACTTTGGGTGGTTTGCTTTATACCATTTGGTCCGAACACTACTTTACGTGGTATCCGTCCATTCCATTGTTTTATTGGATTACGGCATTGGCTATGGTCTATTTTTTGCATGCTGTCCGCCATAAAAAAGGTGATATTTCCGTCACTACTTATATGATTGTAAGAGGATGCAAATTCCTTTTGGCTTTTATCTTCTTGTGGCTGTACGCCAACGTTGTAGGTGAAAAGATGCATACTTTCGGATTCACCATGATGCTCTTCTATTTCATCTACCTTGTTTTGGAGACATACACCGTATATCTCTACGAGAAGAAACGATTGCTTCGAATAAAAAGGGAGAAAGAAAA
>CAVJQR010000288.1:0-2765 GCA_963651605.1 Agathobaculum sp. | reverse complement strand
GGAGCTTTTTTCGTTTGATGCCGACCTTTTTTTGAAGAATTTAAAGCATTGTTTGTTTTTCAACGGATTATATCTATTTTTGCAGATGGAGAAACCGTTCAAAACCACTTATAGATATCCATGTATGTCAAATCTGTTTTGTAATATATATGTTAATAAAATACAAATATTCGAGACATGATTTAAACAAAGCTAATAATATTAAGTCTTTTAATAATGTAGGAACAAAAAAATAAGGTTCATAGCATGGAAAAAATTATGAGGATCCTGTTGCTGATGATGTTGGTGCCGATTACTGCATGGGCCCAACAAAAAAGTGCTGATATAACAGGAAAAGTAATAGAAAAGCAGTCGCAACAAGCCATCGAACAAGCAACGGTGCGCCTTTTGAATTCCAAAGATAGTGCGATGGTCGCAGGAATAGCCACCGATCGGAACGGTGCGTTCACCTTGAAGAATATCAGAAGGGGGGCCTATCTGCTGAATGTCTCCTACGTTGGTTTCGAACCCGTCTATCAACCGCTGATCATTTCCGGAAAGTCGGCCTCGGTATCGGTAGGGAAAGTCGAATTGGATGACTCGGCCGTCAAACTTGCTACGGCCGTAATCACAGGAAAAGCAGCAGAAGTGGTGGTGCGAAACGACACGACTGAGTACAATGCCGACTCGTTCAAGGTGGCTGAAGGTTCCATGCTCGAGGATCTGTTGAAGAAAATGCCGGGTGTCGAAGTGGACAGTGACGGCAAAGTGACGGTCAACGGAAAAGAGATAAAGAAGGTAATGGTCGATGGAAAAGAGTTTTTCTCGGACGACCCAAAGATAGCATCCAAGAATTTGCCGGCAAAGATGGTCGACAAAGTACAGGTTCTCGACAAGAAAAGCGATATGGCCAAGATGACAGGCTTCGACGATGGCGAGGAAGAGACCGTGTTGAACCTGACCGTAAAGCCGGGTATGAAGCAAGGTTGGTTCGGCAATGCTTACGCCGGCTATGGAAGCAAGGATCGTTATGAAGCAAATGCCATGGTGAACCGATTCATCAACAACGACCAATTCACCTTCATGGGTGGTCTCAACAACACGAACAATATGGGCTTCTCCGACTTGGCTTCGTCCATGTTCTCAGGTATGCGTGGCGGATTGCGCGGGGCAAGTGCCGGTTCCGGTATCACGACCTCGGGCAATGGCGGATTGAACTTCAGCAAGGAGTTTACCAAGAAGATGACATTGGGCGGTAATGCTCGTTATTCTCATACCGACAACGATGCGCGGAACAAAAGCAGTGAGCAGACATTCTTGCCGGGGGATAGTGTCTCCTACTCAAGCAGCTCAACCGTTTCAAACAACAAAAGCGATAACGTCGGGCTCAACTTGCGTATGGATTGGCGTCCGGACAGCGTAACGCAGATCTTTTTCACCCCTGACATTGGATATAGCCACAGCAGTTCGTTCCAAAGTCAGCAGACAAGCACCCGTTTGGATGCCGACACGCTGAACCGAAGCAATTCAGAATCGCAATCTGAAGGCTCGGGCTATAATTTGAGTGCCCGCTTGGAGTATAGCAGAAAGTTAAACGATCAGGGGCGCGTGTTTAGTTTTTCATTGTCAGGTGGCTATAATGATTCGTACAACAACGAGATAAATTATTCAAACACGGAATATTTGCAAGAAAAACGAGCTGATTTGATCGATCAACATATCCGATATGACAACAAAAGTTTTAACTATCGGGCCTATGTATCGTGGGTAGAGCCGATAGGGCACAACAATTTCTTGCAGGCAACGTATAGCTTTTCGCAACGCAATCAAGAATCATTGAAAAATGCCTACAACCAAGATGCGGAATCGGGGCAGTATAGTCAATTGGATACGGCATATAGTAAGAATTATCGCAACTACTATATTAATCAACGCGCCAGCTTAAGCTTCAAAGCTCAGCGGGAGAAGTATAATTATACGATCGGTATCAATCTGGACCCCTCCTATTCGAAGAGTGAAAACTTCATCGGTGACACCATTCTCTCCTCTCTGAAAAGGAATGTCATCAATTTGTCGCCGATGTTACGCTTCAATTATCGGTTCAGCAAACAGAGCCATCTGCGTATTAATTACGATGGTCAGACCAGCCAGCCGAGTATGACGCAGTTGCAACCGGTAGTGGACAATTCGAACCCATTGAATATTGTTGTCGGTAATCCCGATCTGAAACCCAAATACACGAATCGATTGCGAGCTGATTTCGGACGATTCAATCCCGAAAGACAACAAGCACTTATGGCTTCAGTCAATGCAAGTTATGTAGTGAACGACATCGTGAGCAAAACCACGTTCGACGGTACGACAGGTGGGCGAAAGACAACTTACGAAAATGTCAATGGTAATTATAGTTTGAACGGACGCATGATGACAAACATGCCGTTGAAAAACAAGAAATTTTCCATCAATAGCAATACGATGATCTCATTCGGCAATACGAACAGTTTCATCAATGGCGAAAAGAACTTGAGCAAAACGACTAACGCTTCGGAACGTGCCGGTATTGATTTCCGCTCTTCGTACATCGACTTGGGTGTGAATGGCAATTTCCGATATAGTTCAACGCGCAACTCATTGCAAGGACAACGCGATATGAATGTTTTCAATTATGGCGTTGGCGGGTCGACAACACTCTATCTTCCACTGAATTTCAAAGTGGAGAGCGATATCAATTGGTCGGCCAACTCGGGCTATTCAGAAGGTTTCGAGCAGAAAGAGGTATTGTGGAA
>CAVJQR010000287.1:2367-2831 GCA_963651605.1 Agathobaculum sp. | reverse complement strand
TGAAAGTTTGATTACAAATAAAAATATTTGTAACTTTCAAAGCAAAAACTAATACTCGTAAAAATGTACACAATAACAAGGAAACAAGCATTCAATTTTTGGTGCTATTTTACTTTATCAAGTCATATAGAAATGGGTTGCTGTTTAGCCTTACCTAAAATATTCGTAAATGTTGAAGGTCTACTTGATGATGAAAAAGCTAAAAGGAATGCAGAAATTTTAGCCAAAATCATAAACAATAATCATCCTTCTGGAGAGGGTGAAGTCAACAAGGCTTTTTGGATAATGTCTATGGTAAGAGCTTATGCGAATTATCTTAATGACAGCCACAACAATGACAAATTTCTAAACCCAGATATTTTTTCCTTCTCTGCACAAGAATTGCGAAAGGAGTTGAATAAACAATGGATAGACATATATTGATTCAAAATTTCTGGAACGTGGGCTTTAATGGTGATAAATCC
>CAVJQR010000287.1:0-2357 GCA_963651605.1 Agathobaculum sp. | reverse complement strand
TTGCCCAAGAAGATTTGGGATGGACTAAACATATTCAAGAGGATGCTCAGTCTGATAACCCCGAGACGATTTTTCGGTATATTGTAGAAGTCGTTGGTCTTAATATCCTCTTTTATTGGATGAAAGACAGGCAATGGTATACGATAGAAACTGAAAAATCACCGATTGAAGTACGACGCATTTATCCAAACCCTAACTGGGATGGCAAATGTGAATATCTCAAAGCAGGGAAAGTAGGATTTCCTCAGACGTGTTCTCAAGGTGTAGTGTTGGCAACATTCGAAGAGCCAATCGAAATTTGGGACAACTTGAAGATTGATGGCGTACCAATCGGGGACGTTTTGAAGAACTCTATCATTTCAGATTTGGACTGATAACTTGTCACCCCACAATTTTGAAAAGTTATGATAAAAGACCCTTACATAAGAACCGACATCTGCGGTTTTGCTTTTAATGGGAAGTTTCCACCCAATAGCAACGACAGTTTGTATCATGGGTATAAAACTCCGGCACAGGAGTGTTTGTTCTATGATTTTGCCGTGCAAGGATATGACTTGATGATCAAATACAAAGGTCAGTCATATTACTTTATGGTAGACACTGATTGTGTATGGTTGTCAGACGAAAATTTTACCGCAACGGTTCAAAAGTTCGCCAATGGCAACGATGTGTTGGAACATTTTTGCATAGAGGGAACGCCCCTTTGTAAACTTGTAGATAATTTGGACGAATACGAGCCGATGTAGGCTTCTCGCCCAATCCTCTAAATTAGCCTTTGTCTTGCTACCCTTCCGCAAGATGAAGGCTAATTTCCTTGGCGAGAGCTATCTCGTTCCTCATCTATTCTTGCTCGTCCCTAATCAATATACCGCCCGTGCTGACGTAGCCATACATGTTGGACAAAAGCCATGTTCCACGTTTGTTTACTTGCAAGACTACCTCAAAACACTTTCTGAGTTGTATCATCCATTACATCAGTTTAGAAGAAAGCCGTTAATACTTCTGCAAATACATCTTTGGGTGATATTCGGTTGAAAAGGTTCATGCTGGTGTTGAGTTTCAAAACATCAATTTCACTACCCATGATACATTTTATATCTTCTCCTTTATGCAACAAGAGCGCACGGCAACATTCTCGCAAGCGTTCGCCCAACACATGATGAGCAAGATAGAAACGGGCTTCGTCTTCTCCGTCAAGGCCATAGAACTGTGAATTGTAGCTATGGCCAAGTCCCTTCTTTTGTGGGAAAATATACCATATCCAATGAGAGCGTTTACGTCCTTCCTTCAGTTCACGAAGAGCTTGTGTATAAGCAAGGTCTTGAGCATCAATGAATCGTTGCAGATTGTAGTCTTTCTGCTGAATTTTCGGCCAACCTATAACATTCCAAAACGAAGCTGGCAAGCAGACATTGTCCAACTGGCTACATTCCTCGAACATTGGGGCAACATCAGCCGGATGCTTCCCTGCTATTCCGCAACCGATGGGTGTGACGAAGAATGTCTTTTCGGGATGTGTCTTGGCGAATGTCACGAAGTCGGCAATGTCTTTCTGCATGGCAGAATTACCACTCATAGAGTCAATGGCATAGCTCATGCCTTGCATTCCGTGGCCTTGTCCCCAAACGGCGCCGAACTTTTCAAAAGCAGTCTTGGCTGCGCCGCCTGCATGGTGGCCGAGCGAATTGCTTCCGAAAACAAACACTTCACCGGGGGCCAAACGGGTGATGTTGTCGGGCGTGACACGTAAGTTGGGATTGTTGGATGATTTCTCCAATTCTTCCAATCTTTCCGCTTCCACTACCGGTACCAACTTCTTCCATTCAGCAAGAAAATCCTTCATGTTGTATTTCAGTTCGCCGAGTTCGGAACGTTTGAACATACTATTTTTGGCTACATATTCCTCAATTTTTTTGCGGACAGTAGCCTCGGTTTTGTACTTTGCCATTGCCTTCGGGTCCATTTCGAAGGAAAAAGACTTGCCCGTTTTTTTGCCGTTGATCACCTCAAACTTGAGAACCTCTATCTTTATTTTTTTGCTCATATTCGTAGTATCAAAGATGTTTTAGAATCGATGTGGTGGGGGAGGAGGTCCATCCTGTCCGCCTCTTCTTCCGCCACCAGGGCCTCCACGGAACATATCCCGTTCAGATCCTCCTCCTTTGAAGATGCTGAATCGGTAGATGAAGTGGAACATAAAATAGCTGCTCAGCGTATTGTATTCAGCATCTTTGATGCTACTTGCTGTGACTGTTCGCGAAATATTGCTTCTCTGTTGTAAGATATCATAAATCTTGAACCGCAACGTCCCTTGATTGTTTTTCAAGAATGATTTTGAAACAGAGGCATTCCACAAT
>CAVJQR010000286.1:0-2838 GCA_963651605.1 Agathobaculum sp. | reverse complement strand
ATCCAATCGACCAATCGTCTTCAAATTCTCGAAACGATGATCTCCTTTATTCAGTCTCATCACCAATTGGCTATATTGACCCCATTCCAAATAGCATATATGATCGCCAAGAATTATGTATTCTCTTTCTTTCACATCGTCGTCGCACGCCCAGCCAACAACAACAATTGTTATTAGTATTAACAGGAACCGCCATTTATGTTGTTTCTTCGTTTTCATTGTTCTTCGGTTTTTATGATTTATATTTTCGATTTGTAGCAAGTAGCTGTGTCTACTTGCCACAAATTATTTTATTAAACACTAATGTGAAACGACCACTTTATGCACTTCCGGATAAGATACACCCGGTTTGTAAACATGCAAGAAATAGATGCCCGTAGACAAACTTGAGACATTGAGGGTTGTTTGCGGCCCCATCACATGCAGACTGCGAACAAGCGACCCTTGCGAATCAAACAAACGTAACTCATACGAATTTGATACTCCGACTTGTTGTGTAGAACCCACCTGACCAATTTCCGTTTCTGTCAATACCGGGAGATTTATATACAATGTATGATTCACCGGATTCGGAGAAATAGAAGAACGTGTTGCATTTATGGTAATAGAGGCTATTATATGAGAACATGCAGTAACTGCACGACACTCTACCGTATAACTACCCCGCGGGATAGACCAATAATCACCGTTGGGCCCAGTAGTCGTATTGTATGATCCGCTTGGTCCAGAGGCACTCCATATATATTGTTGGATTCCATAAATATTAGGCGTATGAACCACAAGATTTATATTATCTCCACTATAACTATATGTAATATATGAGGTTCCTGTTGTAGAAGAGACCTCAATGTTTTTATAAATAGTTGCACCTCCACTCAATTGAGCAGAAATAGATGCCAATCCTGAAGTGGTTGCATTTACAGAACATGACGTACCATTTGGGGTAATACTAATTCCTCCACTACAAGACCACGTTACAACAGTACCAGAAGGTATCCCTGAGATAGAATAACTATGCGGATTACTATGTGGACAAATAATATTGGCACCTGAAATAGTAGGAGATAGCGATGTATTCATTATTTGTATGCCGCTATTGCTCGGATCCAACCAGTTACTCAGACGAGTTGAATTTGTTCCCCCACCTATCCAAGATTTATGAAAAGCACCAGAATATGTTTCTTTGTCATATAAACAGGAAGCATCGCCTCCATGGAGTTGCCCGATAATTCTTTTGTTCTGATCCAAGAGGGGAGATCCGGATGAGCCACTTTGAACCACCCCATTATCCAGTACTGTTTTCCAATGGGTATTAGGAGATGAATATCCACTACATCTCCATTGCCAAGCCGATGTTTCAAAAGTCAATGGCTGATAATCGAAAGAGATTTTCATAGGAGCACCCGCTGGATGATGAATATAAGTACCCGAAGAAGGGGTGTTTCCCGTTCGATCCCATCCCAACCAGGAGGGAGTGCTTGATCCATTTGTCAAGTTGGAGTACAATTCAAGCAAAGCAAAGTCCGTATCGCGGTACGCCGCTCGCAATACTGCTCCATTATAAGAAATGCCTACATTTGCCATGCCTCCACTACACCCGTTTTTGAACTTGAATTTGAACGTCCATTGGTTTACCGCACTTTGCTCTGCAGATGACAATGATTCAGAGCAATCAGAATCCAAGCAATGAAAGGCCGTTAAGAAATAGGGTTTGAAACTATAATCGGCAGTCATAATCAGTGCTCCGCTACACACCGTTTGACCATCCGGCAACAAGATCTGGGCTACTGCATCAGACTCCGTACTCCAATTCGGAAAACAAGCCACATCGTTGTGGCATGAAGCCAAAGCATCAGAACTGTTCGTTTCGTTATCTACATTATATGAAAATCCACGATAGGCATGGACAACCTTTGTAATCTTCAATTGCGATTGTCCCATGCAGGCATTTGGTTCAAACAAGAGGACCGAAACGTTGTCGCCGGGAACCAAATCAGTCAAGAAGAAGCCGTTTTCCGGTATGCAAGGGGCGGTTACCGGCCCATACAAAGCCGTCCGATCCGAGTTAACGATATACAATTCTGCACTGTCCGGTAAATGAAAATCTTCAAATATAAAATTCAAAGATCTTGCTCCCGGCGAGTAAAAATGCATGGTCCACACCCGTCCCTCATTCGTATTCTGCCATAATCCGCTTTTAGAAAGGGAAAGATCCGTATCAAATCCTTTTCCAAAGCGATAGGGAAGGCTAACATTTTCAACAGAATTTATACTATCTTCCAGAAGCAGTTGATGCACATCGAATGAAGGCAACACCATTCTATTAACTTCCACATTGCTCTTTTTGGCTCTGACAACACTATTGACCGCAACATCAACTTTAGCCAACTGTTCTATTGTCGGCTGGTAATATATCGGAACTTGTCCATTCATCCAAAAAGTAATGGAAAGAAATAGAACTAAAAATAGTATCTTTTTCATAAAGTCACTGGTTTTAGATACAACAAATCAACTAATTTCACATCAGTGGAAAAGAGTCCACTCTCACAGAATTTGGTTTCACCTCTATAAAAAAGGTAAAGCCCCCACTCATTGCCAAGGATTTGGTTGATAACAACACAATTATTCTTCCATCCTCCTTTCGTTATTATTTCTCAAAGAAAGAAATAAAATTCTTGATTTGCAATACTTTATGCCATAAAATTCGTTATTATTCTATAAAATATTCAGTTAGTCTCTTACTTCATTCGAATTTTGAACGAATACTCTTTTCCTTGATAGCGAACAACAGCACAATAGAGACCCGATGAACATGCAGAACAAGCCACGGATGAGGAG
>CAVJQR010000285.1:0-2867 GCA_963651605.1 Agathobaculum sp. | reverse complement strand
ATTTAGAACACTGTAGTCATATCTTCATGTCGCGTATAGCTAAATGGAAAAACATAATGACTGACAACTATTTTCCCTTCATTCGGAACTATATTTTTCATTTCAAAAATTCCAAACCAAACAAGCAAATGGATTTGTCATATCTTAGAAAAAATATGATTCTTACAAAGAGTTGCAAATGTATTATTTATGCACAAAAAACATTAAGGCTTTCTTCAATTTGTTCGGGAGCTTTTTTAGAAAAACACCCCATGAAAATATGAAAAGAAAAAAGGCGGTCCTAACCGATGTCAAGACCGCCTAAACATTCTTCTATAATGTTTTGTGTAAGCTGTGAAGAATGGATTAATAATTGATGATTATTATTTTTTCAGAATATCCATTGTATCAGAAGCAATCATGTATTCTTCGTCTGTAGGAACAACAATAATTGTCACTTTACTGTCAGGAGTACTGATCACCATCTCCTCACCACGCATTCCATTGTTCTTTTCTACATCGATCTTCATGCCCATGTATTCCATATCCTGGCAGACTACGCGGCGTGTTTCCCATTGATTTTCACCAACACCACCTGTCCAAACCAAAATATCGCAACCATTCATGGCTGCAGCATAAGCACCAATATACTTCTTGATGCGATAGTTATAGACATCCAATGTCATAATGGCGCGCTCATTACCGGCGGCTACTGCGGCTTCGATCTCGCGCATATCGGATGAAATCTCAGAAAGGCCGGCAACACCGCTCTTCTTGTTGATCAAAGTAGAGAGATCTTTGGCTGAGAGATTCTCCTTTTCCATAATGAAAGGAATAGCCCCTGCATCAATATCACCGCAACGAGTACCCATCAACAAACCTTCTGTAGGAGTGAGACCCATAGTCGTATCCACGCATTTGCCATTCATGACGGCAGCAATAGAGCCACCATTTCCGATGTGAGCCGTAATGATCTTCTGGTCTTCATACTTGACGCCCAAAATTTCACAAGCACGACGAGAAACATAACGATGGCTTGTTCCGTGGAAGCCATAACGGCGAACACCATATTTGGTGTAATATTCGTATGGCAAACCATACATATAAGCCTTAGCCGGCATCGTCTGATGGAATGCTGTATCGAACACCCCTACCTGAGGGATACCCGGGATCAGAGCTTCCATAGCTGCAATACCTTTCAAGTTTGCCGGGTTGTGCAACGGAGCCAAGTCTGAGCATTCACGTACTTTATCCAATACCTCTTCTGTCAACAATACGCTTGATGCAAATTTTTCTCCTCCATGCACTACGCGATGACCAACAGCGTCAATTTCTTTATAGTCCTTGATGCAACCATAAGTATCATCTGTCAATACGCTCAAGATAAATTGAATACCTGCTTGATGCTCTGGAATATCCTTTTCCAAAACGACTTTTTTGCCGTTTTTGTCTGTCAATTTCAAGAATGCACCTGGCAAACCGATCTTTTCAATTCCTCCTTGCGCCATGACAGTCTCAGTTGCCATGTCGAACAGTTTATATTTAATGGAACTACTACCGCAGTTCAAAACCAAAATCTTCATATCTTTCTGTTTATAAGGTTTTCACATCATATTATTTTGTTGCTTTGGCTGCGATAGCTTGGTTACAAGCAATGGCTACCATTTTGTAAACGTCATCAACAGAGCATCCACGAGACAAATCATTGACCGGTGCAGCCATACCCTGCAAAATCGGGCCAATTGCTTCGGCTCCACCCAAACGTTGAACTAATTTGTAAGCAATATTTCCAACTTCCAATGTCGGGAATACCAATACATTCGCCTTTCCTGCGATCTCACTACCCGGTGCTTTCTGCTTAGCGACCTTTTCAACCAAAGCAGCATCGGATTGCAATTCACCATCGATCTTCAACTCCGGAGCCATTTCTTTGGCCAAACGAGTGGCTTCTGTTACTTTGTCAACCATTTCATGAGAAGCACTACCCTTCGTCGAGAAGCTCAACATGGCTACACGCGGTTCAATATCAGCAATATAACGGGCAGTCTGAGCTGTTGCTACTGCAATACTTGCCAATTCTTGAGCATTAGGGTTCGGCATTACGGCACAATCAGCAAAAACCAAAAGGCCATCTTCACCATACTGAGGAGTCTTTGTGAACATCAAGAAAGCACCTGATACACAACTCATTCCTGGAGCAGTCTTAATAATCTGCAATGCCGGACGCAATACGTTTCCCGTCGTATTTTGAGCACCTGCAATTTCTCCGTCAGCATCGCCTGCCTTGATCATCAAACAAGCCAGATACAACGGATCTTCTACCAATACGGCAGCCTTCTCCGGGGTCATTCCTTTCTTCTGACGAAGTTGCACCAACAAATCAATATAAGCAGCTTTCTTTTCATGATCTTTCGGGTCGATAATCTTGGCAGAAGAGATATGAGTCAAACCAAAATCAGCAGCCAATTTATTGATTTCCGCAGGATTACCAATCAATATGATATCTGCAACACCATCTGCGATCAAACGATCTGCTGCTTTCAATGTTCTTTCTTCAGTACCTTCAGGAAGAACGATGCGCTGCTTGTTTGCTTTCGCACGCGCAATAATTCCTTGCATTAAGTCCATAACAGAAGTTTTAATATTTTTATGTTGATTAATTTATGTTCATTCTGTTACAAAGATAGGCATATTTGCCATATTGAGTTGGCAAAAGAGCAAATTTTCTTCGAAAGCTTCGCTCTTCTTCAGAACATTTAACAATAATTCGTTACAGCCCTTTCTCCGGAAAGAATCTGTTGCAGCTCTTCAGCTGACACATTGACGCTGATGTTGCCACAATGAGCTACTGAAATTTCTCCTCGTTCTTCTGATACAATAATCACAAT
>CAVJQR010000284.1:0-2893 GCA_963651605.1 Agathobaculum sp. | reverse complement strand
CAAGAAACTTGCGGCCGAGCGCACGGTGGTTCTCCTCGATTATGACACCAACGAGGACATCGACGACGGAAAGAAACCAATGTCGCATGCCGGACTGATCAAGCGGTATGTGATGGAACACTAACATATCCCTTCTTTGTTACGGACTGTCCGACGGAGGCCGCGAGGCCAAAATCGGCAGTCCGTTTTTCGAAGCGAAAAAAGCTCGGCATGAATTTGGAAAAAGCTCGGGAGCTTTTTGGAAAAAGTTCGGCATGATTTTTTGGCAAAGCTTGATGTGTGTAGAGAGGCTACAGCTTAAAAGAGGGTGAATTATATACACTTTCGGTTGCGTTCTTACTTTCAAGCCGCATGAACCCGACCGGTATCGGGGGCGGATGGGCAACAGAAAGGTATAAAAAATGTTGAAGATGCGTGGAAAACACATAGCTCGTTTGGCAAGGTAAGGAAAAGTTTTCATTTTTGCATTCTAATAATGCATCGTAATATGGGGAATACAGAATACAGGTATAAATATCCGCACCCAAGTGTGACGACAGATTGTGTGATATTCGGTTTCGATGGCAACAAGCTGAAAGTGCTGCTCATTGAGCGTGGTGTCGAACCTTTCAAAGGGAAATGGGCTTTCCCGGGAGGTTTCCTGAAGATGGACGAGTCGGCCGAAGAGGGTGCCCTGCGCGAACTGAAAGAGGAGACGGGATTGACGGGGGCATATATCCGACAGTTCCATGCCTTCACCGCCCCCGACCGCGACCCACGCGAGCGGGTCATCACCATTGCCTATTATGCTTTGGTCCGCTTGCAGGAGGTACAGGGGGGCGACGATGCCGCCAAGGCACAGTGGTTCTCGCTCGATGAGGTACCGGCCCTGGCCTTCGACCATGACCAGATACTGCGTATGGCCGAAAGGGCATTGCGCAAACAGATTCACTTCGAGCCGGTTGGTTTTGAACTGTTGCCGGAGAAATTCACCATGAAGGCATTGCAACAACTCTACGAAGCGATACTGAACGTGAAGTTCGACCGGCGCAATTTCTACAGCAAGATGCTGCACCTCGGCCTCTTGAACCAACTTGACGAAACACAAAAGGAGCGGGGAAGGAAGGATGCGCTACTCTACACGTTCAATCCTCAGATGTACGAGGAGATGAAGCAGAAGGGATTCCGACTGGAATTTTAAGAAAGTGCCCGATCCGGCAATCGTCAAGAGGGTTGATTCTGCCGGATTGGGGTGGCACTGTTGCCTTGTGGCAGGCTAAAAGCGAAGGGAATCATGCGCTTCACATGGGATGCGCATGATGGCAATGAAAGGCTTGACGATGAAGATTTGGAGCGTATCGGCCGATGGTTTGGCGGTTAGTCTTCGTCTTCTTGACACAAAAAATCACGATATTATACAACTCATACAACAAGAGCGGCATCTTATACAATGCTGTGTGAAAAGTTTTTTTGTATAGAAACGCCGTAGTAACTTTGCTTTGTCGATAAGATAGAACTCATTAAAATCAAAGAGTATGAAGAAAGCAAAGATTGTGTTGATGATGGCTGTAATGACCGTCATCACATTTGTTTCCTGCAATGGGAAAAACCAATCGGCAAACAATATGGGCAAGATAAAAATTCCCGGAGTTTCGTTCTCCTTAAACAGAGCATTAGGTATCACGCAGGCCAAGCAGAAGTTTGCGCGTGAGACGGGTATCCCTACTTCCAAGGCCGGGCTGGAGAGAAAAATAGGGAAAATGGTATTGGACGTTATATTCAATAAAGGAAAATAATATGAATATGAGTAAATTTTTCAAAGATCTGAAGACTATTCCTAACTTTGCAAAAGGCATTTTGGGCTTGCGCAAAAAAGCCTATCGCCTGAGTTTTGTCTTTGTTCCGGAGGACAATCTGTGGTACATTGACATGCCTTGGCCGGGCGACCGCTACAATTTGGCGATGGTGGCCGGCAGTAACAAACTGCTCGACTACCTGTGCGAGGAGGAAGACAACAACCATGTCACTGTTGACGTTCTCCCTCGTGGCAAGCGTGAGAAGCACGAAGGCTTCTTCGAATGCGAGAGAACTGCGAGCCGTCTCTTGAGCGGCAGTTTCTATGATGTGCATGGCCTTGCCGGATTCACCCGCGACATTTGGATTTGCCCCGTCACGCTTTGTGTGCTTGGTCACTATCCGAAGTTTATCTACCTGAAGAAGGTCTCAAAAACAGATGAGGCATGACGCTGATGACGCTGCCTGTTATATGAAAGAACTTCTTGATGACAAAGACAGAACTTGCCTTTTGAAAAAAGTAGGATGAGGGCGCATAGGGTGTTGTTATTGCTGAATAGTTACCGCCCAATCTCCCATTTCTGAAGAATCCTTTATACAGCTTCCCCAAAAGATGCGAAGCCTTGCAAAAGGCTTGGGTATCTTTTGTTTTATTCATGCCGAACATTTTGAGAAAAGATCGGGTGTTTTTGGGAAAAAGCTCGGGACCTTTTTTTCTTATGGCGATTGGGTTGTTGATGATAATTCATTGACCCTATTTTCAGGGATTTGCTTGCATATCTCAACTATTTTGACCAATTTTGTAAAAAGGTTGAACATACGATGATTGGGACTGGTTGTTTTGATAACCAAAAGGTTGCCAAAAATCAGCGATGAGTGCAATCTTTTACTCCTATTACGGACAGAAATTGGTTCCGTCAACGGGTTGGTTATATGAAGATAAATGACAATCGAATGAAAAAAGAACTTGTACCAAATGGAGGTATTCCCCGTAGCATACTTTTTGTGATGGCCGTGACGGGCGGACTGACTGTTGCCAATCTGTATTACAACCAGCCACTGCTAGAAACCATGCGCCAAAGTCTTGGTGCGACGGAGTTGCAGGCAAACCTCATCACGT
>CAVJQR010000283.1:0-2941 GCA_963651605.1 Agathobaculum sp. | reverse complement strand
GTGCAGTACAAGGAATAGACATTGATTTCGCAAAACCATTGGATTTTATTGAGTTTGACGGAGAACCGAGGCCGATGGGGAAACAAAAAGAAAATTGGGTGATTAAGAATCATTCATGTGTATTACTAAAAACAGCACCTAAAGAATTAGTGAAAGAATTACTAGAAGAAGTTTATAAGTGTTATTCCTACCATGGATTTTGGAAAAATAGAATGGGGTATATGAATGAGAAGGAATTTGAAGAAATAGATGATCCTTCAGAATCTATTATGAAAGTTCAAGATCTGCGAATATACAAAAATCAATATGGAAAAGTAAAGATAGATTTTCGAGGCCCGAACATCTTATTAGGGTTTTATCAAGGAATTTCGTTAACGGACCAAAGTTACTATGATCAAATTGATAGCGATAAAGTTGTAACTATCAATGAGGCATATATCGTAGTTTCAATACCAAAAGAATGTGATTGGGTACATCCGGTAACAGGTGAAAAGCTTGCTTACAAATTTGTAAGCAAAGTCTTTGAAATTTAGTAAGATAAAGTTGTGACAAACAGTGTCAGTTCTAAAAAACATCAGGCACTCCTCGTTATGAATTTTTATAGTTCATGGCGAGGAATGCTTCTCTTTAGAAGAGGAAGGAGAGTGCATAAAGGAGGAATTCTTGTCTGGAATTGAAAAATAGGTTTCGAACAAGTGGAAAAGAGTATTGCAGTTGTGGATTTTTCTTTCTATTTTTGTCTATACATAATACATATATTATATGACGATTCAACAATTGGAATACATTTTGGCAGTTGACCATTATCGTCATTTTGCCAAGGCCGCTGAACATTGTCGGGTGACCCAACCGACGATGAGTATGATGGTGCAGAAACTTGAAGATGAGTTAGGCATCAAGTTGTTTGACCGTTCAGTGCAGCCCCTCAAGCCGACGGCCGCCGGCACGAAGGTGATTCAACAGGCGAGGACCGTATTGTTGCAGGCTTCTCGGATCAAAGATATCGTCAAGGAGGAGGCGTTTTCGCTGAAAGGATCTTTTCGTTTGGCGGTTTTGCCGACAATAGCACCCTATTTGTTGCCCCGTTTCTTGCAACATTTGGCCGAGGAGCACACCGAACTGGATGTTCGTGTCTTGGAAATGCAGACGGCTCCCACGCTGGAAGCACTGAAGAAAGGAGATATCGATGCGGCTATTATAGCTAATGAACCGGTTGAATCGGAGCTGCAAGGGACATTGCTTTACTATGAAGAGTTCTTCGCTTATGTCTCCAAAAACGAAGCGGTTTTTAAAAAGCAGTTGATCCGAACAGCGGATATCAGCGACGAGCGACTTTGGTTGCTGGACGAAGGGCACTGTTTCCGCGATCAGTTGATGCGCTTTTGCCAGCGCGAGCGCGTCAAGCTTCATCAAGCTGCTTATCGGATGGGTAGTTTGGAAACATTTATGCACATGGTCGAGAGCGGTTACGGCATGACGTTTATTCCCGAGTTGGCTACATTGCAGCTCTGCCCCGAGCAGAAAGAGCTGGTGCGGACGTTTGCCATTCCCCGGCCGACGCGCGAAATCTATTTCGTAACGCGCAAGGATTTTATTCGCCATTCGCTTTCGAAAATCTTGATTGAACACATTCAAGAGGCGGTTCCTAAAGAGATGCTACGCTTGAAAGTCGGGCAAAAATTGGTCTGAATGGAAGCGGTTGAGAATATGTTTCCATAGCACTGAAGAATAAAAATATGTTGATTCCTCTCTTATATGCATAAAAATGTATAAGATTGAAAAAAAAACGGGGAAAAATGAAACATATATTGAAATAATATGTATTTTTACTGCAAAATGTTATATCTATTAATTATATAATGCCGTATGGATAACGCGATTTATAGATTCGCTAAACCGGCTAACGAACCGGTTAAAGCTTATGCACCAGGCTCAAGTGAAAAAGCAGCTTTGAAGAGTGCATTGGCTCAGTTGGAAACAGAGAAATGGGAAATACCTCTGATCATTGGTGGAAAAGAAGTTTATACTGGCGATACGGGTAATGTAGTAATGCCTCATGATCATCATCATGTATTGGCTACTTATCACAAGGCCGGCGAGAAAGAAGTTCAAATGGCTATCGATGCCGCTATGAAGGCTCACAAAGAATGGTCGGAACTGCCTTGGACAGAACGAGCTTCTTTGATGTTGCGTGTTGCTGAATTGTTGGCAACAAAATATCGTTATGTGTTGAATGCATCTGTCATGTTGGGTCAAAGTAAAAACCCATTCCAGGCAGAAATCGATGCACCTTGTGAATTGATCGACTTCTTGCGTTACAGCACATTCTATGCAAGCCAAGTATATGCTGATCAGCCATATTCCGAACAGGGCACAATCAACAGAATGGAATACCGCGCTTTGGAAGGTTTCGTATTCTCATTGACTCCGTTCAACTTTACATCAATCGCATGTAACTTGAACATGGCTCCGGCTATGATGGGTAACGTTGCTGTTTGGAAACCGTCAACGACTGCATTGTTCTCCAACTATTTCTTGATGAAGGTATTCAAAGAAGCCGGTCTTCCTGATGGCGTTGTCAACTTTATCCCTGGTAAAGGTAGCGTAATCGGTAAGGTGATCACTTCAAGTCCTGACTTGGCCGGTTTCCATTTCACGGGTTCAACGTCTACGTTCAACACCTTGTGGCGTCAGATCGGTGAGAACTTGGGTCACTACAAGTCCTATCCGAAGATCGTAGGTGAGACAGGCGGTAAGAACTTTATCGTAGCTCACTCTTCAGCCGATGCATTGGATGTTGCAGCAGCTATCGTTCGTGGCGCATTCGAATACCAAGGCCAGAAATGTTCTGCCGGCTCTCGTGCATACATTCCAGCTTCATTGTGGCCAAAAGTAAAAGAATATGTAGGCGATATGTTGAAGGAGATCAAGATGGGTGATG
>CAVJQR010000282.1:2236-2961 GCA_963651605.1 Agathobaculum sp. | reverse complement strand
CTCTCGGAGATTTTCTCCAAGTCCTTTTCAGAAGTACCGCAGACGAAGAACTTAGCATCACTAAAGATGCCGGCATTTCGCAAGTCGGTTGCGATATTATATCCTCCGTTGCCGACAGAAATGATTGTTATAGCCATAGTTATAAATGTTTTAGTGTTATTATAATTCTTAATAGAGACCATAAAAAATATCTCCGTTGGAGTCGATTGAAAACTTAAAGAAAGGCTCAATAACTTTAGGAACCCTTACATTGATGCTCATGTTTTTGCATTCTGCAATAACTTCAGACATCTTATAATCCAATGTGCTGTTCATGGCTGCAGTCATATATTCAGCAGGATAGTGAGCTTTAAGATATGCTGTTTGGAAAGCTAACCAAGTATAGCTGGTTGCTGCACTCTTATTAAATGTATAAAAGCCATATCGTTCCCATTGATTCCATATTCCTTCCAACGTGTTGGAGGCATAACCATTGTTTTTCCCACCTTCTAAGAACTTTGTTTTAAGGGAGGTTAGCATGTTAAGTTTCTTTTTGCAGACAGCTATACGTAGGCGATTGCTTTCTGCAGGAGAAAAGTTGGCAAACATACACGACAATTGCATAAGTTGTTCCTGATAAACCATAATACCATAGGTTTCTTTAAGATATTTTTCCATCGCGGGAATCTCATAAGTTATAGGCTTGCGTCCTTGTTTCCGATCGATAAACTCAGAAAGAATCTCCA
>CAVJQR010000282.1:0-2213 GCA_963651605.1 Agathobaculum sp. | reverse complement strand
TAAGCGCTGAAAGTGCAATTAAATCCTTGAAGGATGAAATCTGTAAATTTTGCACATAGCCAGAATAAAACAAATAGAATGTACCGAGGGTGCGACCTTCGAAGTAAAGCCGATATGTATCAGGATCATTGGTTTCGATACTGTCTATATCTACATCAATGCCGCGTGTCTTCTTTATGTTGACGAGTGTTTTTTTGATAATGGTCAAGTGAGGCTTACTGTTAAAGTCAACATAAATAGGGCTGAGTTCCCTCATGATGTTACTGCTTTCGTCATCAATGTCAATTTCTATGGACGGCATGTTATCGGAATCAAGATATAGAAAACGCTCAAACAACAAACCATATTGTAATGGATCTATCTGAGTAATCGAGAGGCAGTAATTTACAGCACTTCCAGCTGCTGGGCCTCTACCTGGTCCTATTTGTACCCCTTTACGACGCCCTTCAGATATCAAATTTTGCACAAACAAGAAATAGTCGGCCACGCCTTTATCTTTGATTGTGGCGAGTTCGAAATTGAGGCGTTCAATCTGTTCAGAAGTAAGTTCTTCACCCCAACGGCGATGTGCCCCCTTGTAGGTGAGATGACGAAGATAGGCATTACTGTCAGAAAAACCTTCTGGCAATGGAAATTTGGGAAGAAGTATGTCTTGATTCATTTTGATTATTTTAGATATTGTTCTTTCGTTAAGGCGTATTTAGTTTGATGCTTTGAAGTTGAATATTGGTCTGATTATGGTGTCGATGTTTACTGTTGGGCCGATGTTTGCGATTATTTCCTCCGCCGGTTTGTAGACCATAGGCGACTCGTCGCGGGTGTAGTCGTTGACGCTTTCGGAATAGATGCCGGCCATTGATGCCTCGAAGTCTTCCATCTTTATTTCCTGGTATGCCTTAGCGCGGCTCATCACCCGCCCTGCGCCATGTGGTGCCGAGCAGTTCCAATCGGGATTGCCCTTGCCGGTACATATCAGCGAACCGTCGCGCATGTTCATGGGAATGATGCAGCGTTCTCCGTCAGCAGCTGAGATAGCTCCCTTACGGATAATGTTGTCATCGGAAATGTAGTTGTGTACACTCTCAAACTCTTCCACGACTTCTGCATCGGGAAAGAATTTCATCAGCTCAAGAGAAATAAGTTTGCGGTTTAAGATTGCCCAACGCTGGCAGAGGCGCATGTCGTGGAGGTAGTCTTCCCTTCCTTGGCCTTCCACATAACAAAGGTCGCGGGGGAGCGAAGGTTCTGCCTCTCTACAGGTTTTGCGCATTTGTTTGATTACATTCTGTATTTCAGAACGTCTTCCGGTAGCTTTGTATTCTTCAATGATTCGTTTTATGGTTTCCTCCAGTTCGTCGGCGCCTTCGGTCATGTGCTTTATCGCCTTGGCCTGATATATTTCCGCCACTTGTTTACCGAGGTTTCGTGAACCGGTGTGGATTACGAGGTAAGTCCAACCGTTATCGTCGTTGTCAAGTTCGATGAAGTGATTGCCGCCTCCGAGCGAACCGGCCGATTTGTATATGCGGTCAGAATATTTTAGATCTCGGTAGCAACGGAGTTGTTTTACCAAATCCTTGGCTTCTCGATAGAGGTCCATAGACTCTCCGAGCAAAGGCTTGAAATCGTCCTTTGCCTCGCGAATGCCTCTGCCGGAGGGAATGGAGGCGTTGATATGTTCGTTGAAGGCATGGAAATCAATATTGTCGCTGATCTTGAATCTTAACACTCTCATTCCACAACCGATATCCACGCCTACGATGTTGGGAATAACCTTGTCTCCGAGGTCGCCGGTGAAACCTATGACGCAGCCTGCTCCGGCATGAACATCGGGCATGATGCGAATCTTCTTGTCGGCAAACACGTCGATTGCCAGTAGCTCGCGAATCTGTTCAAGTGCCGACTCCTCCACATTGTCAGTAAAAATCTTTACATCGTGTCCTTCTAATGTCTTCATATTGTGTTGTTTTTGAATTATGGGACAAAGTTAGAACGTTGGAGTGCAAATTGCCTGCGCACCATCAACTTTTCTTATAAAAAACATTCGGCATAACAAAAGAGTCTTGTTTTAATATGAGTTTAATATATTGATGTGTTTTCCCAAAACACCTGATGTGTTTGTCTTACTTCGGCCGAAGTAAGCACGTTGATCGGCCGAAGTAAGCACGTTGAACGGCCGAAGTAAACACGTTGAACGGCCGAAGTAAGACAAA
>CAVJQR010000281.1:1206-2972 GCA_963651605.1 Agathobaculum sp. | reverse complement strand
GGCTCTGAGGTCATTTTTATCTATCAAAACTTCCGAATGGCGGATCGGCTTTTTTAAAACATAATCATGTTTCACAACGGGATAATCCTTCAGCAACGAGCGAAATTCGTCCACCTGTTTCTTTCCTTCTACGCTTTGTTGGAAATCATCTCGATAAGCGCACCAATCAAAGAAGTTCAACCCTTCAGTATCAACATTGCAGCCATCATATCGAGCAGCAACCTCCTTAACTATAGCCCCAACACCCAATCCGTCACAAATCACGTGGCTAATCAGCATCAAAAGATATTTTCGGGTAGGGGTAACAAATATTCGAAAGCGATACAAAGGCTCGTCTTTTTCTCGAGGAGAGGTTAGATACGCTTTGGATGCCTCTTCATACTCTTCATCGGCTATTTCTTTAATATCACAATTGAACGGGTAGGTCTCATACGTTCTTTTCAACATTTCCCTTCCGTCATGCTGCTCTACCATTGCCGAATAAACCTCATGAGCATTTACTGTATCTCGCAAGGCATTGAACAATCGCTCTGCTTCAATTGAAGCATCAAGAGCACAATACACCTTCAATGCCCATATCCTATCCGGATCATATCCTGCCTTTTCGATGACTTTTATCGCTTCTTCTTGTGCCTTCTCCAACAAGAAATATTGACGACTTTTATCTGCTTTTTCCATATTATCCTGTCATTAATAAATTGTAAACTTGATTGAATCCGATGTTATCTCCTGCGGACAGATGAAATGGTCGGTGACATAGCGATACAGACCGGCGTTGTTCGTAACCACCAATTGGTAGGGTGCACCTTTTTCCACTTGCGACCACAATACGGGGGCTGCATCTTTCGCCAACGGTATCAATTCATAGAAATTGTTGCTACGAATACATTCAAACAGTTCCGATCCGTCTTCGGTTGCTTTACCAAGTATTGCCTCTTCTGTGAAATAGAAGCCATGGTTATGCACAAGATCACCCGTATATTTTTTCATCTCATTACGTGCCTGATAATGTTCGCCCGAACCAAAAGCAACAATCTTTTTCAGATTCGGCCATATTTGGGTCGCTATCGGCTGATCGAATCCGCCCTTGAAGATGGCCTCGAGTTCAGCACGTCGGCTATCCGTGCAAGGTACTTCCTTTATCAGCTGCTGCCAATTTTGTTCGATAAAAGAGAAGAATTTCACAATATCATCGCACGTAAAGGCCACCATCTGATCAGGGTTAGCATCCGCCAAACACTGTAAAACCAACCGGCGGCTTGTCTCCTCTTTTTGTAGGAAATGAGCCTCAACAGTAGAAGCGAACTGCGCCGTAAGAATACCGTTTTTAAAATAATCATATTTGAAATAAGCCTTGACCAAAGCACTCTCCAACGTATCAACAACCGCTTCATCAATAGTTGTTTTTTCTATCGGTTTGCTTTGCGCCAAAAACAGATTGTAATGTCCATGCAAGATCGAAGCAACTGCTTCATGATAGGGTTTCAAATGATCTTCCGTACATGGATACAACACTCCTGACGTTGTCTTGAAATAGATCGTCGTAGGATCGGCCGTGAAAAGATTCTTCTCTCCAACACGCACCTGCAAATCGATCAGCGGCTTGTAAAAGGCAGCATCCGTAAGGGGCATACGATATTGCCAACCCTCAAGGGTGGTAATCATATCGAATGCATTTCTCTTTCCAAAGTCTGTATTTTTGTTTTGAGACAAGATAGCTCTAAGCTCCTGCATTCCATCCAATTCACTACGAAGCAACTCTGCCG
>CAVJQR010000281.1:0-1114 GCA_963651605.1 Agathobaculum sp. | reverse complement strand
CCATCCAGTTCACTGCGAAGCAACTCTTCCGTGTCTTTCTCCGGATTAAGGAGCGTCTCACAAATCAGACTCGTATAATGATCCAACTGTTTTTCCGAACGTATCTTACTGACCTTTACCTTTGGCAGAGAAGACACATAGTCCCCCAACAGCTCTTTTATCTCATACCGAATTTCACGTGTCATACCGGCACAGTGACGCATAAAATGGCAGAAAAGAATCATGTTTGTTAAAAATGTCTGGCTGATATCAATGCCATATTTTATCATGGTCTCCATAATCTTCCTATAAGTCTTGGCATAAGAGAGTACCAAACCGGCGGGAAGGTTTCCCTTTTGGACTGCCGAGCCGGCATACATCATATACCGATATCCGATATACTGGTTCAGATAGCATATTCTTTTAGCATGGGCTATACATAGTATAGTGAAATAGAAGTCTTCAGCGATCCTCATCTCTTCATCAAAGACAATGTGATTCTCTTTCAATAGCGAAGTACGGTAAAAAAAGGCTGTACACATTCCCCATATATTTCCAAACAGTTTTTCTTCATCCCAATGGCCATTGTCCATAATCGTACGCCGATTGGTATTGTTAAAGAGAGACTTTACGGTAAAAGGCATCAATCCTTCTGTATCATGTATCATTTCTCGCCGGACATTCACCATATCGGACTGAGTTTCCTCCATTTCTTTCAGTACCACTTCCAAGCAATCGTCTGTATAGGCATCATCACCATCCAGCAGTCCTACATAGGGAGCGTCCACCAACTCCAGTCCACGATTACGGGGCGAAGAGGGTGTTTTATTACCATCGTTCAATTCTTCAAGAAGAACATTGCTGTCGTTTTTAAACATCTCTTTCAGCTCCGGCAAATAATGTGGCTCACAATTGTGAACAACTATAATCCATTGAACATTTTCGAATCCGATAGTCTGCCGATGCATCGACGCAACACATTCATTGAAAAATCTCATATTCACATTGTGAAATGGGATAACAACCGCTATTTTATATGCCATACAATATTTCTCCTCTAATTATGAACAAAAAATGAAACCTTGCTATAAACCACACAGTCTTTCGAAAAAGAAAAAAGACAAGTATTTGATTT
>CAVJQR010000280.1:0-3017 GCA_963651605.1 Agathobaculum sp. | reverse complement strand
AGCTATGGCGAAAAGAGATGTTTGCCGCACGAGTTTTTTAGCATATCACCCCAAGGCGGAAGCCACAGCGGCAGCCAACTGCTTGATTCCTTCCACGATTTCCTCATAGGGTTGACGGTTCAACCACAAAAGATAGCAGTAGCGTTTGTAGTCATCGCCGGTTTTTATTTCCGATTCGAAGATCCTCTGCAGACGATATCCTTGTTCATTTTCCGGCCATTGTGTATTCAACCAACCACTATCTCTAAAAGAAAAGCCTCTACTCTCCAATCTTTTTCGATATTTCTCCGTTGTCAAAGCTGCTTGTTCCATCGACCGATGACTCGATTCGTTACGAACCTTGCATATATTGTTCAACAACAAGACATTTATTCTATCCTTAAACCGAACATGGAATGCCCACAATTTATTATTGTAGGAGATGGCGCCCAATGATTTGACATTATCAGCAATAGGAAAGCTATTGTGTTCCGAAACAGAAGCCTTGATAGCTTCCAAATCCGAGCGGAACTTTACATCATAATAATAGTTCAACATCATTTCCGCTTGCAGATGGGCATAGCGGCAGAACTCAAAAAAATCGATCTTATGGTATCGGGTTCCATATCGAAAGCGCAACATTTCGCGGTTGTCTGAAATCAACTGCGCGCGGACATCCGGCAATGTAACAAACGAATAGTCGATAATCGACTCTATATTGTCGAGATAGTAATCCAAGCCCAGATAGCGTTCAATGTTTTTGATCCGATTGTCAGAAACAAATTGAGCGGAAGCCGTTGTGCCCAACTTCTTCCGCAGCATTGCATCGAACTCCGCATTTTGCCGAGCAAGTTGCATGACTTTATCTATCACCGCCGTCAGCTTTTCATCCATTCCATCTATAACAATTCATCCAAATCGTGAATTAACAGATCCACATCGACGGTAGCGGGCGAAGGATCCGAGCCGAGGTCTTGCGGCGGATCCGTCACCAATCGCAAGTATTTGTCATTAAGACGTTTGAAAGTCGCATCATTTTCGCCCTTGACCATCTTCAAATACCTCAGTTTTCCTTCTATCACCCGGTCCAAATGTGGAACTTGTTTCTTGATATGGCCCTTCTCTTCTCTGTATTTTGGTGAGAATATCCCATCAGCAACCTGATAGCCATATCTGTCCCAAATATACAAAATATTTCTGACATTCCGCACATATGCATGTGAAACATTCACTTTTTCACTGACAATCAGCCCCGTTACCTCTTGTCGTGCGCCCAACTTCTGAAGACGGGTCTTCGCTTCGTTTATACGAAATCCTTGTCCTTCGATGATGCGCTTCAGTTCTGTTCGAAACGTACTGTTCTCTTGATAGACATTATGTTGCGAGCTAAACGTAATATCGTCGGCATAACGTGAATAGTTCAATCCGAAACGTTTGGCCACCCCTGCCAGTCGTCTGTCCAAATTGTCGCAAATCATATTGGTTATGATCGGCGAAGTGGGTGCTCCTTGCGGAAGGATATACCGGCTGCTACCATCCGCCTGCGCACTTTTCATCGAGCAGAGCCCGGCCAACACATTGGCCACCGGCTGCGGAAAGTTGAACGGCTTGAGCTGCAATCGTTTCCAAACCCGCGGTTGCTCAATGCCGGGAAAGAAATCTTTCAAGTCGATATTGAAGACATAGTGCATGCCCCGATGTCTGGAGGCATTGTCTACCACCGACCGTCCCTCCGTAAACCCCATAGCATAGGGCGAAGGCTGATACATGGCCTTGAAGATTTCGTTCACATATCGCAACAACCACCGAAACGTTTGGCTTCGCGGCGCTGTGATTTGCCGCTCGCCACCTGATTTCTTCTTGATTGTGAACTGTGTATAACGACCTCGATCATGGTTCGGATTGCAATAATAGTTCAATTGCTTCATCGTGAACAGGTTGGGACGAGCTTTCAACTCACTTGTCTCGCCTGTCATGATTTGGTTGAGAAGTGCGAGAAGATCCTCTTTTGTCTTCATCCGTTTAGCCAATTGCACTATTTGTATTCTATCCATGGTATGCCCTATTCTTTTTGTAAAACGATCCTTGACAAGCGAAAACTGAAACGTCGTTTCTTTATATATGAGAACAAGAGAACATGACATGTACCGTCATCGCTCCTTGAATCATGAAAATAATAAAAAACAATCATCCAAACAAGCATGAATAAAACTTACTAATACTGGTCGGACATTGTTATCTTCCGGCCACCGAAGCGGAAGGAAGACATCCGGCGAATCTATCCCTAAAAAGGAGAGGGCCACTGCCACGCCGGACGAAGTTCAAATTTATTTTCAGTTTTCCTCTTGTCAAAGAGCGCTCAACGTTGTAAAGTTAAGAATTTATTGTGAATCGCGCAAGTCGCCGGAGTCGGGTGTTTTGATTTCTTTTTGCGCGGCCACATGTTTTAGCAAAACCTCCAATTCGGAATGATCATGGATGAAGGATTCTTCCATCTGCGATTGAAAATACTTTTCTTTGGCAATCTCCATCATAACTTCATACGCAAGTTCGCTCTCGAGCTTTGCTTCCTCGGCTTGTTCCTTTAGTGCTTCTTCAATCATACGATTGAGATCTTCATCACTCATACCTTCTATATAGGGTATTACTATAGCGTTAGACAATGATGCCATCAAGCCGTTCTCTTTTGTTTCCATGCTGTTACTTTTGTTTTGATTGTTCATAATTCTTTTGTTTTTTAGTTTATACTACAAAGTTACTATTGGGTTGCGAACGCTATGTTCGTCATGGTTTTCTTGTTTTTATTCCGGTTCTTAAAAAAAAGTACTGGAGCAAACTGCAGTTTCATGCCGATAAAACTCGAGTTCATTCGGGAGAAAACTAGAGTTTTGTGCGGAGAAACTTTTTTGAAACTTCCGTATTGTTTTTTCGATTATGCTTTTCTCGGACCATGATGGTCGGCATCTGTTTTCTTTTTTCATAATTGTTTGTTTTTTTAATTACAGTACAAAGTTAAGATCAGGCCACGAACGCTATGT
>CAVJQR010000279.1:0-3044 GCA_963651605.1 Agathobaculum sp. | reverse complement strand
CTTCGGTTGCCTACTTTTTGATCAAGCAAAAAGTAGGTACTTCCCAGCTGCATGAAATGCAGCTCACGCGAAAAGGGAGAGAAAAAAGAGAGACAATATAATAAAGAACAAAAAACAAAAGTAACAACCGTTGATCACATAGCGTAGAGTAGAGTAAAAGCAACAACACTCGATGCCATTGTCATGGCATGCTAAAGCGAAATGACGATATAAAAATATTGCTTTTTCGCTTCTATATAAAAGAAAAACAGCCACTATCCATCGAAATGGATAGCGGCTGCCGGCAAGCCTATTGTCTTGAAATTACTTCACCTTATACACAACAAATGTCTCGGCTCCAATGGTCGTGCTGATCTTGTTGTTATCGATTGTTATAGAGCTCTCCTTCGGTGTGATAGCCGTCGGGTTGTCTAACGTGTTTTCTGCATCAGGATTGTCGGAATGGAACAGAATCTGTTGGCCGCCGGTGACGGACTTGTTCTTCTTCAATCCATCGAATGCTATCTGAATCGGCTGGGCCTCGCGCGAGGTATTGACCACCTTGATGATGTATTGTTGGCCATCGGCATCCCAAACGGCACTGGCAAAGAGGCCTTTTTGGCCATCCTGTCCGCTGATCGCCTTCTTGTTCCACGTGATCGGCAATACATTCGTTCCCTTGTTGTTGCCGTAAAGCGACTGAACATACCAACTGCACGTGCGGACCGAACGGAGGTTGTCGAACCAAATCAGGTCGGGACGCCACTGCCAACCCTCGATGTGAGCCAGCAAAGGAGCATAGGTGGCCATCTCAACAACGTCGGCATTGCGCTCGACACCCGTCAGAAAGGCGGCTTCCAACAACGAGGCTTCGAAGTGATTCCACTTCTTTCCTTTGCCGTGGCAGGCATACTCGCCGGCAAACACTTTCGGTCCTTTGCGGTCGTAGTTGTCATAACGGCTGCCCGACTTGAGGAACCAATCCTCTTTCCGATAGAAATGTTCATCGACGAGGTCCACTTTGATACGTTTCATCTCCGGCCAAAGGTAGTCGAAATCCTTGCCTTCGGAGTTCGGACCTGCCGAACCGATCACCTTGATGTCCGGATATTTTTTGCGGATAGCCTTCACGAACGGCTCGAGGCGACTGGTGAACTCCTCGCCCCACTGCTCGTTTCCGACCGCAATGAACTTGAGTCCGAACGGCTCCGGATGGCCCATCTCAACACGAACCTTACCCCATGTCGTTTGGGCATCGCCATTGGCAAATTCGATCAAGTCCAAGGCATCCTGAATATAACCATCGAGTTTGTCAACAGGGATATGGGCTGCGGGGTCATCGTTCTGGTATTGGCAAGCCAAACCACAGTTGACTACCGGCAGCGGCTCTGCACCTATATCCTCGGCCAACTGGAACAATTCGAAGAATCCCATGCCATAGGTCTGGAAATAGTCGGGATAGAGACGGTTGGTAAAGGTATGGTTCCAACGGTTTTCGTTCAACGGACGGTTCTCAACCGGACCAACGGAGTTCTTCCAGTTGTAGCGGGTTTCGATCGTGGTGCCCTCTACAATACACCCACCCGGGAAGCGGAAAATGCCGGGCTTGGAATCTGCCAGTGCCTGTACGAGGTCTTTTCTCAAACCATTCTTGCGCTCTTTCCACGTGTCTGTGGGGAAAAGCGATACATGCTCGAGGTCGACAGCCTTGTCAGAGAGCAGGAAAATACGCAAATGCGCCTTCGGGTTGGTGACTTTCGGGGTCAATGTTATCTCGTATTGCTTCCAATCGTCGGAGGTGAACGTCATCTCTTGCGAAACGATCTCCTGGTCCTCTTCCATCGTGTGGTTGTCTATCAGCTCGACACGGATCTTTCCCCCGTTGCCTCTGGCCCAAACGCTGAAACGATACGACTTGCCGGCTTCGATTCCTATGCCGAAAAAGCCCTCGTTCTCGATGCCGGTCCACTTCTCGGCGTGGCCGGTCGGGGTCAACGTTACGTAGTGCGGATTCTTTTCGAACGGACCGTCCTCTTTCAAGGCCACCTTTCCGAACGTATTCCATCCCATCAGGTGTTGCGGAAATTCGAACGAACGGTTCTTGATCAGTTCGGCATAAAGGCCACCGTCAGCACCAAAATTGATATCTTCAAAGAAGTGTCCGTACAGCGTGGAGGGGATCTTGGCGCCCAACTTCTGCGTCTGTACCACAAAGGTAGGAGCATCTTGCGCCACAAGCGGTGCACTTGAAGCAAGCATGCACGAGGCGAGTAAAAGCAAACATTTGTTCATGGTTGTCGTTTTTTAGTTTATGCAAAGATATAACAAAAAATATTGCAGTCCGCTAAAACTTTCAACTAACTGTTACTGTCTTTTGAAAAAGACGCTTCGCTTTAGCGATGACATTGTCATGTCATCGAGTTCTCTTCTTTTTGCTTGACCAAAAAGAAGGTTGCACTCGCTGCCATGAAATGGCAGCGCTAATGTGAACAGTCACATTTTAAAGTCTATCAGCACATTATCAACATATAATTTATTTTTAGTTGACAGCAATAACATTCAATGTAACAAGAACTTGTAGGCGGGAACAATTTCCACCTCCAGTCCCGTGTCATCAACCGCTATGGTTTCCTCTTGGTCATAGGTAATCACCATGCACTTTGGGGCGTTCAGGAAATTCGCGACCTTGCGCAATGCTCCGATTTCCCTGTTCCTTGTCATGTCGTCCGCCATTCTGTAAGAAACCTGAACCAGTAAACCTTCCTTCGGTACACAGAAGTCTATCTCCACATTCCTGTTATAATAAAATAAGTCTTTTCCGTATTTCTTATACAGATGGATAGCCACTATGTTTTCAAGCAATTTGGACTCAGGTTGAAACAGGAAAAGGCCCAAGATGCCGTTGTCATAGAAATAATGCTTCTTGACGGTCTCTCTCTCGGAGACACTATCAGTAAAGCTACTCACACCGAATGTGAGAAACGACTCGTGCATGTAGTCAAGGTAAGATCCAATGGTCTCCCTTGTTATCTTCGTCCCGTCTCCCTGCAATATGTTCTGCAACC
>CAVJQR010000278.1:0-3050 GCA_963651605.1 Agathobaculum sp. | reverse complement strand
TGCTCCAGCAGAACGGCAGCAGCAACTATCTCGAAGTGCTGACGGCACAGGAGAATCTCCTCTCCGCCCAAATGTCGCAGTTGCAGAACTTATACAATAAGGTGGCGGCACAGATAGCATTGTATCAGGCGATTCCGTAGAAAAGCGACAGTAAAAAAGCCTTAAAGAAATATGTCTGCAAAAAATATCTGAAGCTTCAGTTGAATCCACATTTTGTGTTCAACAGTCTGAGTTCGCTGGCTGGAATAGTCCATAACCGTCAGTGAGGCTATGGACTTTGCAAGAACGTACATCAATGTTATAGAACTCGCCTATCACGATTTGAGCCATTGCCCTTGATACAAAAAAATAGCCAAGGGCAATGGCTCAAACCATTAAAACGACCAACCCAATCCGATGTATGGATAAAACGCTGATTTCTTCAGCCCGTATTTGTCACCGAAATTGAATGAAGGCGATACACCTACACGGAACATAAAGCCGTTGTCGCGCTGATAACGATAGCCAATATCACCAAACATGAAATAGCCAAAACGGTTGCTTGTGGATGTGTATTGTTCGTCATGCCCTTCGGTTTCGGGCGTAACAGGCTGATGATAGTACCATAAAGTCTCCTTGACATGATATATGCCAAGGCTCGCGCCAAAACCGAACTCCAGTTTATGGTTCTTCTTTCCCAACAAATAATTTAGTTCTATTGGCACACCTACACCTTTAATGTTTTGACCAATCAAGCCGGAATTGTCGCCAGATCCAAATCCGAGGCCTACACGATACCCTAATCCAGAGTTGCCTTTAAGTCGACTATCATAGTTTAGGCCAATCATATTTTGAGCACCAAGTAACTCCCCGGAAATGCTTTGCACTCTCTTTTGTGCCATGGCTGTGGAGAAACAGCATAAAGCAAGCAATAATAAAACAATCTTTTGTGTCATTTTTTTTGTTTATATGTTTTGTTTGTTCCTAATTCCGATGTAAAGGTACAAAGTAGCAACCTTAATCAATCGAGAAACAATCTGAACTGGAAGAAATAGAACTTGAATTTGATATATTTCACGTTAAACAGGAATTGTGTGTAATTTTTAATTTATTGCTGTCCGGTAAAATGACAATCTTTACCCTTGGTTATATATATTTTTTAGCAAGACAAAGATAACCAAAAGAGCTGATACCTCGTGGAAAACATCAGTCTTAATTTTACTGATTCTGAAAATTTTACCGGACAGCAAATTATTTTATATGACAAGCTTTTTAATATTCAATGAAACAACCGCCCGTTCGCTGATTTTCTATCCTTTAATAGCAATTCGACGTATTATTTGATGCAAAAAAACTACATTGGCCGGCAGTTAAACATGAAAAAATTGTGGTTGAAATACCATTTCAATATCTTATAATACGTTTGCAACCGGAATAAAAAAACTTCAAATATCTCCAATCAAGATATAATACAACCTAAAAACACTTTGAATATGGAACTCGTATTGAATTCATATGGCGGAAAACTGAGCATGGAGAATAATGCCTTCATCGTCAGCAATTCATCCGGCAAACAGAGAATCTCATGCAGAGATATTGATTCTATCATTGTAGCAAAAAGCACGGTTCTTACTTCTGACGCACTAATGCTCGCAGTTGAATATGATATTCCCGTAAGGTTTGCAGACAAAGCCGGTAACAATATCGGATGTGTATGGAGCCATAAATACGGTTCTATTTCCACCATTAGAAAAGGACAGTTAGCGTTCACCCTATCATCCGGTGCTGTGCTTTGGATAAAGGAAGTCATCATAAAGAAATTAGAAAACCAATTAGCCCTGCTCTTTATGTTGCAAGCTGACACTTGTAAGGACAAAGTACTGATTGACAAGTCGGTGGCCAAGATAGAGATGCTAATGGAAAAGATCAAGGCTTTAAGTGGTGATACCGTTCGTGATGTGGCGACCGTTCTTAGAGGGTTGGAAGGTAATGCTTCGAGGATATATTTTCATACACTCAACACCTTCATTCCCGAGAGATTCCGTTTTAAGGAACGAACTCAACACCCGGCAAAAGATGTTGCCAATGCTATGCTCAACTATGGTTATGGGGTGCTCTATGGAAAGGTTGAAAACGCTCTGATTCGTGTAGGAATTGACCCGTATATCGGCATTCTTCACCGCGATGAATACAGCAAACCCGTATTGTCATACGACGTTATCGAAATATTCAGAGTCTGGGTAGACTATGTCGTATACTCCCTACTTGCTCAGAACGTAATAACCGACGAATACTATTCCACTGAAAATGATGGATCAGTATGGCTTGAAGGATTGGGTAGAAGAGTATTGATACAAAGCATGAACGACTACTTGTCAGAGATATATTCTGCTGATGGAATAAAAAGAAGCAGAGAAACCCGGATTTTCCTACTGGCCCAAAAACTAGCACAAACCTTTAAACACTTTTAATATGGATATGGAACTTTCATTCGGAACACATCTACTTTCACAAGATGAGCAGATGACAAGTATCACACTGACCGACCTCTACACGATGATTCGTCAGAAAGATTCTCCCCTGGCAAGACAACAGGCTGTTTTGCGCAATATTCTGAGCATTGATGCACAAAAATACCGCAATCTCAAAAAGAATCTTCCATACTTTGTATGCGGAAAATTTGTCACCGGCAGAAGAAAAATAGACGAGTTTACCTCTACATCCTGCTTCGTTATAGACATTGACCACTACGACCTCCCCAACAAAACACTTGATGAGTTGAAGGAAGAACTTGCTGCAGACAACCGCATCGCCTTGCTTTACACATCGCCAAGCGGTAACGGGCTGAAAATACTTTTCATTCTGGATAAGCCCTGCCAAGATGCCAATATCTATGCTGCATTCTACCGTCAGTTCGCAATGTCATTCGCAAAAGAGTATGATATTACTAATTTTGTTGACTATAAAACCAATGATGTCACGCGTGCATGCTTTTTGGCCCATGATCCCAATTGCCTCATAAATCCAAATGCAACCACCATATCCTTAGATAAATACGTCAATCTCAATAA
>CAVJQR010000277.1:0-3052 GCA_963651605.1 Agathobaculum sp. | reverse complement strand
CACGGAATGTATATTCACGGCCCGCACTACGAGATGATCCGAACAAGACCAAATTGTCTATCGGAAAGTTTCTTTGATCAAGCACCCGCAAGAATTCCTGTCCTACGGCACCACTTGCTCCAACAATTGCTACGTTCATTTTAGCACAAATTTTAGTTGTATTAAACAATAATATTCTTTACCTTTGTAAAGGTCCATTTCATAAGGATGCTATTTAGCGATTGCAAAGGTAAGAATAAAAAACCAAACCGATTAACTATGAAACATTTTTTACTATTTCTGCTTATTAATCTGCCATTTGCTGCATTTTCGCAGTTTTCAGAATCATTTAGTTCGGGCCAATTGGACACTTCATGGATAGGCGACCGTGAATCATTCCAAATAAAAAGTGGAATGCTCATTTTGAACAGTACCCTTCAATCGGGCGAAAAGACGAAAACACTCACTTTGGCCCATCCTTATGAGCTAAAAACCGAACATAAAGAATGGAGTTTTTATGTTTATGTGAACATGAAACCGAGCAATTCAAACTACATTCAGCTATATCCACAATCCTCCGCCTCCAAAACATTTGACGGTTTCTATATTCGTGTCGGGCATAACAAACAGGGAGATGAAGCCAAACGGCTCAGTTATGGGTTCGACAATAAAATGATTAATCACCTGAATACGAAATTAGGCGATAATTCATACAATATGCTGCACATAAAAATAGAATTGTTTGGCAACAAAGAATGGATTATATGGGGGCGGGATGCTTATTCTGAAACAACTTTGACAGAATTGGCCCGCTTTGAATCACCCGTCGCCGCTAAGGATTCAGCCTATTTTGGAATCAAATGGGTGCATACCTCGTCGGGAAACAAAAAGTTTGGAGTGGATGATATTCTCATCCAAGAGGCTTCCCAACAGAAAACAGAAACAGATCCGGCACCCGAGAAAGAAGATGAGAAAGAAGAAATAGAATGGAGTAGTTGCGATTTTGATGGAGTCGAGCCATTAGGCACCTACGAATTCAAATACTATTTTACAGAAGCTGTCGATATATCGAAGGCCGCTTTCTATATTGAGGGTTATGGCTATAATGGAAAAGCTCAAGCAATACGAATGAAAATAGTAGAAGGGGCCCCCAACGAGGTAGTTGTTCGCTTTCCAAACGAGGCTACCTTGAATGAAACCTATACATTTTATTGGGAAAATGTCAAAGATCAGTCAGGAAAACCTATAAAGGATGGTAACGTTACCGGCGCTTTCCAAGAAAGCACCGACGAGGATTCAGAGAAGACGGATGAGCCTCAAATGGAACCGACAAAAGAACCAACGGCTATATCACTCACTGTTGGGGATATTCGTATCAATGAAATCATGGCCGATCCGAATGGATTCACTCCCAAGACCGAATATATTGAGCTTTATAGCCGGTTGGACAGCAGCATCCGACTCACAGGTTGCAAACTTGTATACGGAGCAAAAACATTCATAGATTTGAGCGAGGTCTCCATCCTCCCTCATGGCTATGTCGTTTTATACCGAACAGGGAATGAAATGGTCAGCAATATTGCAGCATTCGCCTTGGATAAATTCCCTGCCAACTTGGCCAATGCGGGCAAAGAACTGGCCTTGTATGATGGCGCAGGAAATCTCATTGACCAATATACCTATAGTAAAGCGACCGCAGGAAAATCGTGGGAATATGATACTGCAGGGTGGCATCTATCCACCGATTCAAGTGGTGGAACTCCAGGGAAAGTTAACTCCCCCATAAAAGAAAAGGAAGAAGATCCCCAACCTGAGAAGGAGAAGGAACCAGAGAAAGCGGATAAAGGAGAACAGCCGGCCGAACAAACGAAACCGCGTGGGGAATCACCCGGTCCAAAGGATATTGTCATCAATGAAATTTTGCCGGAGCCTTTCACGGGTGGCAGCGAATATATCGAACTATATAATCGCTCGTCGAAAGCTTTTTCATTGGAGGATGTGGCTATTTCAACACGAAAAAGCGACGGAACACTCAATACTGTATATTCATTGGGCGAATATCCACGAGAATTTAGGGCCGAAGAATACCTTCTTCTCTCAAAATCAATTGAAGGAGTAGCCCAATTCTATCAGCTGCCCTATCGAGCGCTCACTCACGAATGCAAATTACCTGTATTGTCGAATGTAGGAGCCACAATCGTACTGTACCGGAAAAGTGATCTTGTAATTATTGACGAAGTCTCCTATTCTCCCAAATGGCATGCCTCCTCTATAAAAGACAAAAAAGGAGTAGCCCTAGAGCGTATTCAGAGCGACGGAGATTCACAAGATGCTTCCAATTGGACATCGGCAGCTTCCATAACAGGATATGGAACACCGGGTAAAGAAAATTCGCAGCACGATATAAATACTTCAGAACAAACGGAAACAGGTTCTGAGAATATATCGATTCTACGATTACAACCATCTGGCAATTATCGGCTGGAATATCGCCTTCCAAATCCAGGGTTCTGCGCAAGGGGTTGGATTTTTGATATCAGAGGAAGAAGAGTTGCTACACTAATCGAAAACGAATCATTGGGAACATCTGGTACTTTGGAATGGAACGGCATCGGAAACAATGGCAATCGCCTACCTTCAGGAATCTATATTCAATATATAGAACTATGGAATGACAACGGAAAAACGATTCGGAATAAGTCTGCTTTCCTTGTTCATTGATTGTTCTTTTGTGAGGGAAAAAGAAAAAGTGGAATATTTATTTGCTAATAATCTATTCCACTTCTTCCTCTTTTTTCCTCTTTTAGAATTCGATGATATGTTTCATTTCTCTGCTTATTTGAAACAGAAAGATCCAACTTATCAGCTATAGCAAGGCTTTTTGTCCATTCCATAAGAACGAGGATCAACAATATAAAAAACAAAAATAGCCGATTTAGGATTTCCTAAACCGGCTACTGTCTGACAGACGTTCCTCACGTCTTTACAAAACGGCGGCTACCTACTCTCCCACTGTTACGCAGTACCATCGGCGCGGGCGGGCTTAACTTCTCTGTTCGGAATGGGAAGAGGT
>CAVJQR010000276.1:0-3089 GCA_963651605.1 Agathobaculum sp. | reverse complement strand
TTTTATGATAGCCCTCCGATGAGGATTACAAAACTTTCTGCAGTTTTTATATCGGGCACAAAGATACATCTTTTTTTGAAATACAAAAAATGATGCTCTCTGCCTCTTTTAGGAGTTATTATTCCATGATGAGCTTCGCATCTCGCTCGGCTGCTTTCTTCGTCCACTCCTCAGGAATCATTTTCCAATGGTTTAATGGCTTCGGATGAATGCTACCTTTGCTCTTGATGTACTGCATAATGTAATAGCGAAGGTCCTTTTCTGTCGACCCAATGATCCGACCGCTCAAATCGTCGGAAGCAATTCCGGCACCTTTCGTCAGCAGATCCCCTCCTCCATTTCCGCGGTATGAATTGATAGCCACCTTATAAGTCTTGTCCAAATCGAAAGGTGTACCGTCTGCCATGCTTTGGATCTGAATTTTTTCACCTTGCGGTTTTGTTACGTCCACTGTATAGATAATGCCGGCAGCCGAATCGAAATTGAAATAGGGATTGGCGCATCGGTACGTTCCATTTTCCATTTGCTTCAACAAGAGCAGATGATCATCGGCCGATTTCATTTGGTTGGTCCAAATCGCATAGGATTCTTCCAAATAGCCCTTGATCTCTCGCCCAGTCAATGACATGGTATACAACAAATTTTCGTATTTGTAGAGGTTGAACATATCACTCATATAAATATATCCTTTCTGTATCTGCGTATTGAATGCGGGAGGTGCAGAGAAAGAGACATCGGCTCCGGTCAACTCCAACTGGATGGAATGAATCAGATCCACGAAGGGTGACGGTCCGAAGAAAGCAGGTTGGGCACTCAAGGTCTCCTCAATGGAGCCCACTTTTTCCGAAACGAATTGCTCGACGGCTTGATATTGCCCTGCAAATTGCTGCATAAAATCGGGATCCGGCTCGTATTTGGCCATAGATTGCAAAGCTCCTTTTACCGATTTTTTCACGACTTTATTGTCGTCCAACGTCAAAACAATCTCAACAGTACCTACCATTTTTCCTTCATTCGCCGGATTAATCACACAAACGGAATCACCGGCCGAAGAAAGGACCTTGCCATTATAAAGCGAATGGTCGTGCCCCATGAAAACGACATCGAAGCCGGGGACATTTTGGGCAATCTCAAGACAAGCATCCTCGCGATATTTCCCTGCAATAGTTCGTGCTTCTCTACCGGCGTGAAAGACACCTATCAACAAATCCGGATGCTCTTTTTCTTGAATGATGGGCACCCACTTGCGAGCCGTCTGCTCCATATCATCGAAACGAAGGCCACTCCACAAATTTTCAGGAAGCCAAATGGGGATAGCCGGTGTAATCATACCCAATAAGACGATCTTCACGCCGTCGCGTTCGATGACTTCATAGGGTTTCAAGTAGGTCGATTCGTCAGCAGTTCGGATAATATTAGCCCCCAACACAGGGAATTGACATTCACTGATCCAGCGATCATATACAGCATGGCCTGTCTCCACATCATGGTTTCCCATGTTGCCCACCGTATATCCCATATAGTTCAACATCGAAGCAGCCACATGCGTCGATGTCGTGTCAATATAATTGTAATAATAGGCTGAGGGTTGCCCCTGCAAGACATCTCCATTGTCAATTAGCAACAGATTATCGCCATACGTCTTGCGTTCTTCGCGAACGTACGAGCAAATGCGTGCAAAACTACCATTCCATGGTTTTTGTTTAATGAAGTTATAAGGGAAGAAATTGCCGTGAATATCGCTGGTTTCCACCAATTTGATTTTCACCTCGCGAGTTGTTGCATTGATTCCACTGCTAAGTAGCAGCCACAACAAGAGAAAACACCATTTTTTCATATCGATTATATTTGTCGCCTAATTCTTTTGTTTCACGACACAAAAATAGCACACAATTTCATGCGAACAAACATTCTTTGTGTGCTATTTCTTTTCTTTTTTTTGATACTATTCCAGCTTATGGATAACCAATCCCGAGCGAAGTTTCGGTTCAAACCAGGTGGTTTTCGGCGGCATGATATTCCCCGTGTCGGCAATATCCATCAATTGTTTCATTGTTACGGGGTAAAGAGCCAGAGCCATTTTCATCTCGCCGCTGTCTACTCGCTTCTTCAATTCACCCAAACCTCGAATTCCTCCGACAAAATCGATTCGCTTGTCTGAACGAAGATCTTTAATTCCTAATATTTCATCCAAAATCAAATTGGAAGAGATCGTTACATCCAACACTCCGATCGGGTCAGCATCATTGTAGGTACCAGGTTTTGCCGTCAGTGAATACCAATGGCCGTCTACATAGAGAGAGAAATTGTGTAACGCATTCGGCTTGTATATTTCTGTTCCTTTCTCCTCTACGATAAAGTTTTTCGACAAACGCTCCAACAATTCAGCCGGAGTCAAGCCGTTCAAATCCTTAACGACACGATTGTAGTCGATAATGGTAAGCTGATTGGCCGGGAAGCAGACCGCCATGAAGTAGTTGTATTCTTCGTCGCCCTTATGATTCGGGTTCAGCTTCGCTTTCTCTGCACCCACTAATGCGGCGGCTGCGGAACGATGATGCCCATCTGCAATATACAAAGAAGGGATTGAAGCAAATATTTCTGTGATCTTTTTGATGTCTTCATCTTGATCAATAATCCAAAATGTATGCCCAAAACCATCTAATGGGGCGATAAAATCATATTCCGGTACCGTCTTTGTATATTTTTCGATAATATGATCCAACTCAGCATTATCAGGATAAGCAAAAAAGACCGGTTCGATATTGGCATTATTCACCCGCACATGCTTCATTCGGTCTTCTTCTTTGTCGCGACGCGTCAATTCATGTTTCTTGATGATGCCGTTCATATAATCAGGGACATAGGCTCCCACTACCAGTCCATACTGCGTTTTGCCGTTCATGGTCTGAGCATATACATAATAGCACTCTTTTTCGTCTTGAACCAGCCACCCTTCTTTTTGAAATTTAGCAAAATTCTCAGCAGCTTTTTCGTAGACTTCAGGCGCATGTTCATCTGTTCCGACTGCAAAATCTATCTCTGGACGGATGATATGGTATAATGATTTTTGATTTCCTTCCGATTCT
>CAVJQR010000275.1:856-3094 GCA_963651605.1 Agathobaculum sp. | reverse complement strand
GAATAATAACGGCACTGATCTCGTCGACCAATCCCTTTTCTTGTCGTTTCTTTTTTTTGAGTCCACCAGCAAGCATAGCCTGATGCGCCATCACCGAAGTGAAGCGTTCATCGTAATATTCGACAGGAATTGTCGGAATTTTTCGTTTGAGATGGGCCACAAAAGCCTCGACATACTGCATATTTTCGGACGGCTCGTTGTTCATTTGTTTGGGCAACCCGACGACAATCAAGTCGACAGGTTCTTTCGTTGTATATCCAATGAGGAAATCCACCAATTCGCCACTCGGGATGGTGTCTACTCCATTGGCAATCATTTGCAAAGTATCGGTAGCAGCTACGCCACTTCGCTTCCTTCCATAATCTATTGCTATAATTCTTCCCATGTTCGCAAATATACGATTATTATCAATACATGCGATACTTTCCCATTGAAAAAATCCTAATAAGCGTTTTTGTCGCCATAGAACATGCTGATGATTGTCACGAAGATAATCTTCAAATCGAGGAAGAACGACCAATTTTCGATGTACCAAACATCGCGTTTCACACGTCCTTCCATCTGTTCCAACGTACGCGTTTCACCACGATAACCGGTGACTTGCGCCCAACCTGTCACCCCCGGCTTCACCAAGTGGCGCACCATATATTTATCGATCAGGGCCGAATACTGTTCGGTGTGCTTGAGCATATGCGGACGTGGGCCGACTACCGACATATCTCCTTTCAAGACATTGATAAATTGCGGGAACTCGTCCAAGTTCGTACGGCGAAGGAAGTCGCCGATACGTGTCTTTCGCGGGTCGTCCTTAACGGCTTGCAATGTATCGGCCTGATCGTTCACCCGCATCGTGCGGAACTTGTAACACTCAAATTCGTAGCCATATAGCCCAGTCCTTTTCTGTTTGAAAAAGATCGGTCCGGGCGAACTTCGTTTGATCAAGATACCAACAACGATATAGAGTATAGGAAATATCGTACATAAAATAGATAATGAAAAGAGAATGTCGAACGCGCGCTTCAAAGCTCGGTTGTAAAATGCTTGAAGTGGCTCACGACGTACGGTCAACAAGGGGACCGACTCTAAAAACTCCATCACCATACTTTTCTTCACATTGCGGTAAAACTCCGGAACAATATAGAATCGGATCATATTCTTCTCGGCAAAGTTCAGCATTCGCAAGATTTTTTCATCGTTCGTACCGGGCAACGTACAATATATCTCGTCTACCTCATGTTCTTTGGCGTAGGCTTCGACCTTATCAGTCGTGCCCAAATAGTTCGGAAGGACATCTTTCAATGCCACGTTATCGTCAAAAAAACCCAAGACGTTGAAGCCCGACGAAATCTCATCGCGCATCACCCTATAAAGTTCCATTCCATTTTTCCCTGCTCCCACAAGGATAACCCGTTTGAAATTATACCCTTTCCGACGATAAAATTTCAATATTTTGCGGACGACCACCCTCCAACAGGAGAAAACAACAATCGTCGACACATAATAAACCACCAGAAATGTGGCCAAAACATCGCCTACATTCAAGAATATCAAGCACGTGGCGAACAGAAATATCATCAAAGATATTACTGCAAATGCCCGCTGTACGATTTTATCCAAATATACAATCGAACGATGCAATTGGATCGGGACAAAATAGAGAGAGAAGAAATAACAAAAGTTCAGCAACAAAAGGATCTCCCTCAAGTTGTTGTCGATGGCTTTTGTATAAAACGGTCCTAACTCCCGATATACTATGACGAACATCAGATTCAAGACTATCAAATCGCCCAGTCCTATCAACCATTGTATCAGAAAGCCGTGTCTTCTGTCTAATTCCATTTTCTATTGTTTAGTTGCTTACAAATATATAAAATATTTGCGCACAAAAAAAGAGAGGCACATAAAAATGCACCTCCCTTTTATTTATCTTGGTCTGATTAATTATTTGTCAGCACGCATGATAACAACGCGGTTCCAGTTGTTTTCGCTGTACGGCTGTTCTTCGCAACCCTTCCACTCTACAGTGATTTGGTTAGAAGGAATACCATATTTCTCAGTCAATTCTTTAGCAACTGCTTTTGCACGTTTTTCAGACAACTGCATGTTGTAGTCAGCCTTACCCGTACCCTTGTCAGCGTAACCTACAACCTTAACCGGAGTATTGTTAGCCTTTACATATTCAGCTGTGTTGTAGATATTGATCTGCTGGTTCTTGTCAACCTTAGAGCTGTTCAAACG
>CAVJQR010000275.1:0-846 GCA_963651605.1 Agathobaculum sp. | reverse complement strand
CGGAAGAATACGACATTGTCGATTACGTTGTTAACCACTTCCTGTACAGTTTCTTTACATTCAGGACAAGAAACCGGACGCTTGCTCAACTCGTCGTTTTCAGCACGCAATTTGTTGATCTGGTTGTTCAAGTCGTTCAACAAATCGTAATCCATCGGTTCCAAAACTTCGAAGTTTGTCTTGCCCAATTTGAAAGTCAAACCTGCAGTCAACTGAACGATACCGTCTGTCAAGTGGTGCATTTCTACACGGTTGAACTGTTCGTTCAACAATGAACCCTGCAATTCAACGTTCAAGTCAACACGGTTGCTCAAACGGAATGCTGTCAAAATACCGGCATTTACAGTAGGAGATTCTGTTCTCTTGTGCTCGATAGCTTCAGTTGTTTTGAAGCGCTGTGCATATCCCAAACCAACCCAAGGAATCAAACGGAATACTTTCTTCTCGTTGTAAGGAGCCCAGAAGTTAGTAACATCCCACAAGAAATCGAGGTGAGCTGCTGCATATTTGTTGTGTTCCATATATTGAGCGTTCGAACCTTCAAAGCCGTGAAGAACACCGCCGTTGAGCTGAAGTCTGAATCCCAAATACGGGTTAAACCATTTACCGAATGATACTTGAGGTGCGAAGTTCAAACGGTTTTTGAAATCGGCATTACCATTTTCATCACCGAACAAAGTGCTAACACCACCGGCAATAGAGATAAACCAGTTATCACCAGCTTTGTTCTTCTTGAAATTCGTCTTATAGCCTTTTTCTGTACTAAAACCTACCTGAGGTTGGTACTCTTGTGCTGCAGCTGAGAATACAAAGCCAGACAGCAACGCTAAAAGAATAGCTTTAACC
>CAVJQR010000274.1:0-3135 GCA_963651605.1 Agathobaculum sp. | reverse complement strand
GACAGTTCTTCTATGCGTGTTTTGTAGAAGTCGTACAGTCGTTTCATGGTGTTGGTCGTCGTAATAAAAAAGGCGAAGTTGATTCTTTTCAGAAGAAACTTCGCCTTTTGTGTATTAACTTTAGATATAATGATATGTTTAGTTCTGATCTTTCAAGATGACGTCGTGGGCTCCACCTTCAACAATTGAAGTGGATGAAACCAACGTAACCTTGGCACTCTTCTGCAACTGCTCGATGGTGATTGAACCGCAACTGCACATTGTGGCTTTGATCTTTCCTAATGTAACGGCCAAGTTGTCTTTCATCTTACCGGCATATGGAACATAGCTGTCCACACCTTCTTCAAATTTCAGTGCTTCGCTGCCGCCCATGTCGTAGCGTTGCCAGTTCTTTGCACGGTTTGATCCTTCACCCCAATATTCTTTGACGAAGTTGTTTCCGATCTTCAACTTCTTCGTTGGTGACTCGTCGAAACGAGCGAAATAGCGACCCATCATCAGAAAGTCTGCACCCATAGCCAAGGCCAATACCATGTGATAGTCATGAACCAGACCACCATCACTACAGATAGGAATGTATTCTCCTGTCTTCTTGAAATGTTCATCGCGGGCTTTTGCCACATCGATCAAGGCTGTTGCCTGACCACGGCCGATTCCTTTCTGTTCGCGTGTGATACAGATTGAACCTCCACCGATACCAACTTTGATGAAGTCCGCACCGGCAGCCACCAAATAGTCGAATCCTTCTTTGTCTACTACGTTGCCTGCGCCGACCAATAGTCTCTCTCCGTATGTTTCTTTAATCCAATGCAACGTTTCGTACTGCCATTCTGAATAGCCATCAGATGAATCGATGCAGACAACGTCAACGCCTGCCTCTACCAATGCCGGTACACGTTCTTTGTAGTCGCGTGTGTTGATGCCGGCACCGACCAACAATTTCTTGTCTTTGCCTGACAATTCGTTTGGATTCTTGCGGTGTGCATCGTAATCTTTACGAAAAACGAAATATTGTAAGTTTTGATTCTTGTCGATGATAGGCAAGGTGTTTAATTTGTGTTCCCAAATGATTTGATTGGCTTCCGACAATGTGATGCCGGCTTCGCCTACGATCAATTTGTCGAACGGCGTCATGAATACTTTTACCGGCGTATTTGGATCATCTTTTTCGACACGGTAGTCGCGGCTTGTGACGATTCCCAGCAGTTTGCCGTTAGGTGTGCCGTCGCCCGTGATACCGATTGTTGAGTGTCCTGTACGTTTTGCCAATGCGATGACATCTTTCAAGGTGTTCTCAGGAGTCAGATTGGCATCGCTTATAACGAATCCGGCTTTCGATTTCTTTACTTTCCGCACCATTTCTGCCTGGCTTTCGATTGGCTGCGAACCAAAAATGAAAGACAAACCGCCATTGCGTGCTAATTCGATGGCCAATTCCGGACCTGATACAGACTGCATGATTGCAGAAACGAATGGGATGTTTAGTTCAATTGGCGATTTCTCACCCGCTTTGAACTTCACCAGCGGTGTTTTCAACGATACATTTCCTGGGGTACACTCTTTGGTGGTCAACCCTGGGATAAGTAAGTATTCACCAAATGTTCTTGATACATCATTTAAGTAAACTGCCATATGATTCTATTATATTTACTGGATGAAATTTTATATCATGCAAAGGTAGAAATTAATGTTTGATTAAACAATAAAAAGGGGCTACTCTTTTCGTGTGAAAAAGAGAGCCCCCTGAAGTGTTTTAGGTATTAAAGGTTACAATGTAGATAGTTGGTTTTATTCAGGTTAATATTTTTCGTCGCAATAATACTTGATCATTCGCTCGATGGCTTGTGTACAAGCCGGGCAGAAGGGAGCATAATCACGCATCATACAATGATCCATCGGGCGATAAATTCCTTTGGCAAGGTAGCCACCGCCTTCGAATACGCCGCATTTGTCTTTGTGGGCGTCATCCAATGGAGTAGGGATGGGGGTACCTTTAGGCAATAAATCTTTCCATTTCGAGTTGAAATCTACCAACGTAGTAATGTTCGGTTCCCACGGTTCAAGATCCAAAAAATAGAAATCGTTGTAGGCTACTTCAGAAGAGAAATACTCGTCTGCCAAACCTGCAAAGCTATGTCCGAACTCATGGGTGAATACTACCGGCGTACGTGCGTTGTCTGCTGTACCGCAAGCATAGAAGTTATACATACCGCCACCGCCATAGGTGTCAGTGTTGATCAGCACGAAGATGGCATCTGTCGGTACATTCCAAACGGCATTGCGGATGGATTTCATATCGGGAGTGGTCAGGTAACGGTCTACTCCAAACGTATAATACCCGCTGTTCAACGCCGTGTTTTTGTAGATTCCCTTGCCCGAAATGTCGGTACCCGACTCCTCTGAGATGGTACCTACGGCCCATACATTGAATTCATCGCGATGGTTGTTGTAAGGAGGTGTATTGAACAATGCTTCCATGAAGCGGCGAGCATCTTCGACAAACTTATATTGTTCGGCTGAAGTATAGCCTTCTGCCACGAATACCAAGTCAACTTTTTTGTTGGAGTCGCCCTTGTCTTGAAGTTGGGTGACAGGGTTGTTTTTCAGCGGGCCACGATCGATAAAGATACTTGTCGGGTCCACTTCCTGCTTCAATAGCGGGGAGAATTTGCCGGTTCTGCGGTCTCTGGCTGTCAGTTCGATATAAACCGGAGCTTTAGGGTAGGGAACAGAGATGCTGTTGGTCCACGACTGTGTCTCTGTCTGCGCTTGGGTTGTGGTGCGCCACTCTTCAAACAATGTGTTGAAACCGCGAGAGTAGATCAACTTGTTGTCGGCTTTGTTATATACATTAATATAATAACCACCATAATAGAACTCGTCAATCAAATTTTCCAACGGGCCGCCCCAAACAGGCTCTTGTCTGAGTTGTTCAATTGCGGCAGCTTGTTGTTTGGCGTTGCCACTCAGCGAAAAATCAATACGCAAGCTTTTCTTTTCGAAAAGGTTGTCGAATGTTTGTTGCGCTTCGCCTGCTATTGAGAGGCAGAGTGCAGAGAAAATCATCAAATATTTCTTGATCATAACCCCAATGAATTAATTTTTATCCGTCGTTTGCTCGTTAGTCGGTCCCTT
>CAVJQR010000273.1:0-3158 GCA_963651605.1 Agathobaculum sp. | reverse complement strand
CGAAAGTGAAGTGGCTGCAGCCGTTGCCGAGGCAGCTTTGCGCCATAACTACCCGTTGTCATTCCCGATCATCGCGACCGTCAACGGTCAGACATTGCACAACCACGACCATAGCCACATGATCAAGAGCGGCGACATGCTGTTGTTAGATGCCGGTGCCGAGACGGAAATGGGCTATGCCGGCGATATGTCATCCACCATCCCGGCCGACAAGAAATTCACCCAACGCCAGCGCGATGTCTATGATATCCAGGTAGCTGCCCACGAAGCCGCAGTAGCCGACCTTCGTCCGGGCGTCAACTTCGTGGATGTATACGAACACTCTTGCGCCGTCATCATGCAAGGTATGAAAGACCTGGGCTTCGCCAAAGGCGATCCTATGGAGGCCGTCAAAGCCGGTGCGCATGCCATGTTCATGCCGTGCGGTCTGGGCCACATGATGGGCCTCGACGTTCACGATATGGAGAACTTGGGCGAGGTATACGTTGGGTACAACGGCAAGCCGAAGAGCACACAGTTCGGCCGCAAGTCATTGCGTTTGGGTAGAAACCTCGAGCCGGGCTTCGTCCTGACAATCGAGCCGGGTATCTATTTCATTCCGGAATTGATGGATTTGTGGCGTAAAGAGAACAAGTTCACCGAGTTCCTGAACTACGACAAACTGGAGACTTACAAGGACTTCAGCGGTATCCGCAACGAAGAGGACTACCTGATCACCGAAGACGGTGCCCGCCTGCTGGGTAAGAAAGTTCCGGTTCATGCTGAAGACGTAGAGAACGAACACTGCTAAACAGACGATGGAGGCGGAAATACAGCTCAACGAGCACAACAAACAAGAGTATCCTCCGATGCATACGACCGAGCATATCCTCAACCAGACGATGGTGAGGATGTTCGGTTGCCCGCGTTCGCGCAACGCACATATCGAGCGAAAGAAGAGCAAGTGCGACTACGAGCTGGCCACTTGCCCGACCGACGAACAGATCGCGGCCATCGAGGCACAAGTCAATGCCGTCATCGACCGGCATCTGCCCGTCACAACGCGCTTCGTATCGCACGAAGAAGCCGCCAAGCTGGTGGACCTCAGCAAATTGCCGACCGATGCCAGCGAGACGTTGCGGTTGGTCCTGATCGGCGACTACGATGCTTGCGCTTGCATTGGTACGCACGTTGAAAACACCTCCGAGATAGGGCATTTCAAAATCATCTCGACCGATTATGCCGACGGTCGGCTCCGCATCCGGTTTAAACTGACCGAATAAGAACTGTTTTGACCATCTTTGATCCAACAAATGAGCAAGGTCAAAAAATTTAAAACAGTTCTAAAATGAAGCCGACGCGTGGTTTAATCCAAATATTTTGTGTAAGTTTGCAACCGCAATGTGAAGACCTCACCCGACCAATCAGCTCGTTTTCACCACAACATGGAAACAAACGGTTGAAAAGTGACGTCGTTGCATCGCAAGACTAATAAGAAAACTATTTTATAAATATCGAAATTATGACAATTGATCAGTTTAATTTTGCTGGTAAAAAGGCAATTGTACGTGTAGACTTCAACGTTCCATTGAACGAAGAAGGTAAAATCACAGACGATACTCGTATCCGTGGCGCTCTGCCTACATTGAAAAAAATCTTGGCAGACGGCGGTAGCTTGATTATCATGTCGCACATGGGTAAACCAAAAGGCAAAGTCAATGCAAAGTATTCTTTGGGTCAGATCGTAGATGCTGTCGCTGCAGCACTGGGTACTCCCGTAAAATTTGCTCCTGACTGCGCAAAGGCAAGCGAAGCAGCCGCAGCTTTGAAGCCGGGCGAGGTTCTCTTGTTGGAAAACCTTCGTTTCTATCCTGAAGAAGAGGGCAAACCGGTAGGTATCGAAAAGGAAGATCCTGCTTACGATGCTGCCAAGAAAGAGATGAAATCTCGTCAGAAAGACTTCTCAAAGACATTGGCTTCTTACGCAGACTGCTACGTAAACGACGCATTCGGTACAGCACACCGCAAACATGCCTCTACAGCAGTTATCGCAGACTACTTCGATGCTGATCATAAGATGTTGGGCTATTTGATGGAGAAGGAAGTAAAAGCTGTCGACAACGTATTGAAAGACATCAAACGTCCTTTCACCGCAATCATGGGTGGTTCGAAGGTTTCTACCAAGATCGGTATCATCGAGAACCTGATGGATAAGGTAGACAACTTGATCTTGTGCGGCGGTATGACATTTACATTCGCAAAAGCTCAAGGCGGCAAGATCGGTATGTCAATCTGCGAAGACGACAAATTGCAATTGGCTCTCGACATCATCGAAAAAGCTAAGGCAAAAGGCGTTAACTTGGTATTGGGAACCGACTGCGTTGCTGCAGATGCTTTCTCAAATGATGCCAACACGCAGATCTGCCCGTCAAACAATATCCCGGAAGGTTGGGAAGGTTTGGACGCAGGTCCTGAGAGCCGCAAAGCATTCGCCGCAGCTATCAAAGACGCAAAGACGATCTTGTGGAACGGTCCTGCCGGCGTTTTCGAATTTGATAACTTCGTTGGTGGCTCACGTGCTATCGCTGATGCCATTGCAGAAGCAACAGCTAAGGGCGCATTCTCGTTGATTGGCGGTGGCGACTCTGTAGCTTGTATCAACAAGTTCGGTATGGCAGACAAAGTATCTTACATCTCGACGGGTGGTGGTGCTTTGTTGGAAGCTATCGAAGGCAAGGTTCTTCCGGGTATCGCAGCAATCAAGGGCGAATAATTACGGAGGATTTCCAGTATAAAACAGGCGGCTCGGACGTTTTGTCCGGGCCGCTTTTGTTTGTCGCCTCACCGTTTTCAGGCAAAAGGCGGCACCATGCTTGACCATACATCCCATGTGGATTCCCATTCATCACCGCCATACAACAAGAAAGCCAAGCGTTTGAGCCTGGCTTTTCCTATCGATAACTATTGCTGTCCGCTAAAAATTTTAACCAACTGTTATTGTCTTTTGAAAAAGACGCTTCGCTTTAGCGCTGCCATTGTCATGGCATCGAGTACTCTTCTTTTTGCTTGACCAAAAAGAAGCAAAAAGTCAAGGGCTGAACCTGCTTGGCTACTCCAGAGTTTTCGTTCGCTGTGCGCGTCGCAAGCCGCTCACTTCGTTCGACTCGTGCAACGCTCCG
>CAVJQR010000272.1:0-3160 GCA_963651605.1 Agathobaculum sp. | reverse complement strand
TTGCTTTTGCTGGCTTGTTATATTTGCAAATAAGTTACGTAAGTATCATCTTGAAAACACGTAGCGAGCAATTTAACGAAACTGTAAAACAGTGCTTGCATCAAGTGTCAAGAGCCTTGGAGTTGGAAGAGACACGGCAATACCTTGAAGATGACATTAATCGTGACCAAAACAGCTTTCTTTATCAGAATGTGATCATTACCGACTCGAAAGGTGGTGTTCAGCAGATAGAGATGAAAAGTTTCAGTAGTCCTAATTTTCAGCCTCGCTCAGCTTTGACCAGCCAAGGTTCGAAAACGATTGTAAACACATCCAAGGATATACAAAAGACTTTGAAACAACGTTATCAATATCAAGGAGGATTGATTGACGAAGTGATCTATAACATTTTGTATACCGCCAACTTGAAGCCGATTCAAGAGCGTCTTGATTTCAAGAAGTTGAATGTATCGCTGAAAAATGAATTCATCAACAGCGGATTAAACCTTCCATTCGTCTTTTCTGTCATAAATAAAGATGGAAATGAAGTCTACCGTAGTGGAAAAATCGAGGGAAAGCCATTGGCATCAGACATTATCACACAGGTATTGTTTCCGGGCGATCCTCCTTCGAAGCAGAACTATCTGAAGGTTTATTTTCCAACAAAGAAAGATTACATCTCGACCTCCATCACGTTTATCGTGCCGTCAGTAATTTTCTCTTTGATCTTGTTGGTCACATTTATCTTTACGATTTATATCGTATTCCGTCAGAAGCGTTTGTCGGAGATGAAGAATGACTTCATCAATAACATGACCCATGAGCTGAAAACGCCGGTTTCAACCATCTCGCTGGCGGCTCAGATGCTGAAAGATTCGGACATTACAAAGAGCCCGGACGTATTTAAACACATCTCCGGTGTAATAAATGATGAAACAAAGCGTTTAGGATTCTTGGTAGAGAAGGTGTTGCAAATGTCATTGTTCGAACGACAAAAGGCGACCCTTAAGTTGAAAGAACTTGATGCAAACGATTTGGTTATTTCAGTGGCCAACACCTTTGCATTGAAAGTCGAAAAATATGGTGGAACGTTGGATGTTGACCTCGAAGCCATCGACTCATCCATTTATGTTGATGAGATGCATATCACGAATGTATTGTTCAATTTGATGGACAATGCAGTCAAGTACCGACGTCAGGAGGTGCCGCTTATGCTGATGGTTCAGACATGGAACGAAAACGGGAAATTGCTTATTTCCGTGAATGACAACGGAGTAGGTATCAAAAAAGAGTATTTGAAAAAGGTATTCGATCGTTTCTTCCGTGTACCGACAGGCAATAAACACGACGTAAAAGGCTTTGGGTTAGGATTAGCGTATGTACGCAAAATTATAGAAGACCATAAGGGTTCTATTCGTGCGGAACAGAACACAAATGGTGTGGGAACGAAATTTATTATTACTTTACCTCTTATAAAAAGTTAGTTATGGAAGAAAAAATTAAAATCTTCTTTTGCGAAGACGACGAGAACTTGGGTATGCTCTTAAGAGAATACTTGCAAGCTAAAGGGTATATTACAGATTTGTTTGCGGATGGCGAAGCTGGATCCCGTGGGTTTACAAAAGGAAACTATGACCTTTGTGTGTTGGATGTGATGATGCCAAAGAAAGACGGATTTGCATTGGCCCAGGATATTCGTTCGATCAATCCCGATATTCCTATCATCTTCCTTACTGCCAAGACAATGAAGGAGGATATTTTGGAGGGATTCAAGATAGGAGCTGACGATTATTTGACCAAACCTTTCAGTATGGAAGAATTGTTGCTTCGTATTGAAGCAATCTTGCGTCGCGTAAAAGGCAAGAAAATGAAAGATATTCCTTTCTATAAGTTAGGTAAATTTACGTTTGATACTCAAAAGCAAACCTTGGTAATTGACGACAAAGTCACAAAATTGACAACAAAAGAATGCGAATTATTGAGTTTGCTTTGCGCTCATGCCAATCAGATCTTGGAACGTAATTATGCATTGAAAACGATTTGGGTAGACGACAACTACTTCAACGCTCGCAGTATGGATGTATATATCACCAAATTGCGTAAATTATTGAAAGACGATCCGGGCATTGAGATTATCAACATTCACGGTAAAGGATATAAACTTATCACTTTATTCCAATCTGCCCGGTATCGAATCCATGATGCCGAACAGTTCATCTACAGTCTCTGCCCGCAACATGGCCACACGAGTTTGCTTAAAGTCAGGGATTCCTTTGAACAGAGGCGTAGCGGCCAAATGACGACGAATATGCAAAATACCACGACGCTCGTCCAAACGGTTCACACTGTCTGTGACTTGTTTTTTTAATATATCCAAATACCATTGGAAAGGTTCGGCAGGTAACAACTCCCCGGTCTGCAAATAGTGCTTCACCTCTTTGAAAATCCATGGCCGACCTATACTACCACGCCCGATCATGATGCCATCCACCCCATACGTATCGAAGCGTTGTTTACATATTTCTGCCGATGTAACATCTCCGTTTCCGATAATGGGAATCATCATTCTCGGGTTGTTTTTCACCTCTCCAATCAGAGTCCAGTCAGCCTCTCCCGTATACATTTGTGCCCGAGTGCGGCCATGAATGGATAATGCAGCAATGCCACAATCCTGCAGTTGCTCGGCCAAGTCGACAATAATCTTGTTGTCTGCGTCCCACCCCAAACGGGTTTTGACAGTGACCGGAATCTTGACAGCCTTGACGACCTCGCGTGTGATTTCCAACAGCAATGGAATATTCCGTAACATGCCGGCACCGGCTCCTTTCCCGGCCACCCGCTTGACGGGGCAACCGAAATTTATATCCAATATATCCGGGTGCGCCTCTTCGCAAATCCGCGCCGCCTCAACCATCGATTCGACATCCCGGCCATAGATTTGGATAGCGACAGGGCGTTCCTCATCAGAAACGATCAATTTTTGCTGTGTCTTGTTGACACTACGTATCAAGGCATCGCTGGAAACGAACTCAGTATAGACCATATCAGTCCCGAACCGTTTGCACATCAAGCGGAAAGCGATGTCTGTCACATCCTCCATCGGCGCCAAAAACACCGGTTGTTCTCCCAAATCGATATTTCCGATCTTCATTTTTGTTTTTATTTTATTAATATATTTATA
>CAVJQR010000271.1:0-3203 GCA_963651605.1 Agathobaculum sp. | reverse complement strand
TCTTTGGGAGGCTCGGCGGCCACTTCGGATTCCTTCGGTAACGGAAAATGTGAAGATACGATGAAAAAGTGGGGGAGAGCTGTCGTTTATTGAAGAAATAGTCGTAACTTCACCCCGCAAATGAAGAGTCGGGCCGGACGGAGACGGAAAGAACCGGCCTGGCTCCGACAACCTTGCTTGGTGAGTCCGCAGAGTCCTCGTTTCTGTACTCTGCAAATTTTAAAACTAATAATTTCAATGTCGAAAGTTTTAATTATTGGTGCCGGAGGCGTAGGTACCGTTGTTGCACACAAAGTGGCGAAGAACCCGGTTTTTACTGAGATCATGTTGGCCAGCCGTACGAAATCAAAATGCGATCAGATCGCAGCGGCCATCGGTGGCAACCGCATACAGACGGCTCAGGTAGATGCAGACAAAGTAGAAGAATTGGTTGCTTTGATGCGTTCATTCCAACCGGAAATTGTGATTAATGTGGCTTTGCCGTACCAGGACCTGACCATTATGGATGCTTGTCTGGAGTGTGGCGTCAATTACCTCGACACCGCCAACTACGAGCCGAAAGATGTGGCGCACTTCGAGTACAGCTGGCAATGGGCCTATCAGGACCGTTTCAAGGAGAAGGGCCTGACAGCCATCTTGGGTTGCGGCTTCGATCCGGGCGTATCAGCCATCTTTACGGCCTACGCAGCCAAACATTATTTCGACGAGATCCACTATCTCGACATCGTCGACTGCAATGCCGGCAACCACGGAAAGGCATTTGCCACCAACTTCAACCCGGAGATCAACATCCGCGAGATCACCCAAAACGGACGTTACTACGAGAACGGCAGCTGGGTGAAGACAGGTCCGCTGGAGATCCACAAGGAGCTTTCCTATCCGAACATCGGGAAACGCGACTCTTACCTGCTTTATCACGAAGAGTTGGAGTCGTTGGTGAAGAACTATCCTTCGATCAAACGCGCCCGCTTCTGGATGACATTCGGCCAGGAGTACCTGACCCATTTGCGCGTTATTCAGGACATCGGCATGGCCCGTATCGACGAAGTGGACTATAACGGCGTGAAGATCGTGCCGCTCCAGTTCTTGAAAGCGGTGCTGCCCGACCCGAAATCGCTGGGATCGAACTATCACGGCGAGACATCCATCGGATGCCGCATCAAAGGCATCAAGGACGGGAAAGAGCATACCTACTACATCTATAACAACTGCGACCACGAAAAGGCCTATCAGGAGACAGGAACGCAGGCGGTCAGCTACACGACAGGCGTACCGGCTGCCTTAGGTGCCGCCATGTTCGTCCGTGGGTTGTGGAAAGGTGCCGGTGTATACAATGTAGAACAGTTCGATCCGGATCCGTTCCTTGCCGAGCTGGGCGAGCAGGGATTGCCTTGGGTGGAGAAGTTTGACATCGACCTTGAACTGTAAGATGATCGATAAGGAACAGCTATTGAAGGAGTGGAATTTCGATTCCATTCCTTCACCTTGCTATGTGCTGCACGAGACGATGCTCGCAGCCAATATGGAGGTGATCGACAAGGTGCGCCGTTCGACGCGCGCCCACATCATCGTGGCACTCAAAGCCAATGCCACATGGCCCATTTTCCCCGAGCTGAAAAAGCACTCCGACGGAGCAACGGCCAGCTCACTCTCCGAGGCGCGGCTGGTCTTTGAGGAGTATGGCGAGAAAACGCATACCTATGCGCCCGTCTACACGCCCGAGGAGATCGACGAGATACTCCGCCTCAGCAGCCATATCACCTTCAATTCGTTGAACCACTACCGCCGCTATGCCGCAAAAGCACATGCCGCCGGCGTCTCTTGCGGCCTGCGCATCAACCCGGAATACTCGACCGTCGAGACCGATCTCTACAATCCGTGCAACCGGGGCTCGCGACTGGGCATCCTCGCAGAGGATCTGACCGAGCTGCCGGAGGGCATCGAAGGGTTGCATTTCCATGCACTTTGCGAATCGCGTCCCGACGATCTGCGCCAGACACTGAAGGCTGTCGAGCAGCGCTTCGGACGTTTCTTCCCGCAGATCAAGTGGTTGAACATGGGAGGCGGGCATCTGATGACCCACAAAGCGTATGACGAGAACGAACTGATTGCTATTCTCAACGAGTTTCAGGCGCGCTATCCGCATCTGCAGCTCATCCTTGAGCCGGGCAGTGCCTTTACGTGGGACACGGGGTGCCTTGTGGCCACCGTCGAGGATAAGGTATGCAACGGCGGAGTCAACACCCTGATGCTCAATGTGTCGTTTGCCTGTCACATGCCGGACTGCCTCGAGATGCCCTACAAACCGGTCATCTTGGGCGCACACGACCCGCTTCCGGGCGAAAAGCTTTGGCGGATGGGCGGCAACAGCTGCTTGGCGGGCGACTATTACGGCGACTGGGCCTTCGATGGTGGTGTCGAACCGGAGATAGGAACGAAGATTGTCTTCCGCGACATGATCCATTACACGATGGTGAAGACGACCCTGTTCAACGGCGTGACGCATCCCTCCATCGGAATATGGAACCCGACCACCGGTTTCCGCCTGCTCCGCAAGTTCGGTTATGCCGACTACAAGAGCCGGATGGCATGACCCGCACAGCGAAATGAAGCCCCGATATTTGGTAAAGGGCGGCAGAATCCCTATCTTTGCAAGCGGAGAAACGTGTGCCACATGGCCGCTTTCTCCTAAAAACAGAAGAACAGCATGAAGGAAAGCGAAATGATTTTTGGAATCCGTGCCGTGATTGAAGCCGTTCAGTCCGACAAGGAGATCGACAAGATATTGATACGGCGCGATTTGCAAGGCGAATTGGCCAAGGAGTTGTTTGAAGTATTGAAAGGACGACTGATACAGGTGCAGCGCGTCCCTCAGGAGCGTCTCGACCGTTACACGCGGAAGAACCACCAAGGGGTGATCGCATTCGTCTCAGCCGTTACCTACCAGAAACTCGAAGATATCATACCGTTCGTCTACGAACAGGGGAAGGATCCGTTCATCGTACTGCTCGACGGCGTGACGGACGTGCGTAACTTCGGTGCCATTGCCCGCACTTGCGAGTGTGCCGGTGTCGATGCCATCGTCATCCCTGCGAAAGGAAGTGTCACGGTCAACGCCGATTCTGTCAAGACATCGGCCGGCGCCCTCCATGTGCTTCCCGTCTGCAAGGAGAAAAGCATCAACGAGGCGATCCGTTTCCTGC
>CAVJQR010000270.1:0-3215 GCA_963651605.1 Agathobaculum sp. | reverse complement strand
ATGATCAAAAACAGTTTCCATGCTAAAATATTTAGTTACTGCAAATGTAGCGAATTTTCCTTGACATCTTTTTCAATCACGAGTTTCTATAGGTTTTCCAATATGTTCAGAAATTCTTGTTTGGATATTCCTATATTTCGCAAATTGTTCCTCACTATGAATTCAGGAATCGGTTCGATATGCGTCTGAAAGATGACAGGACGAGTCATGCCTTTTTTCATCCATGATTCGTGTCCTCCCTTTGTTCGGCATTGAGTTAACCCAAGCCGTAAGAGAACGGAGCGAAATTCTGCTATTGTAATATTCGTCAACGTTCTCATGCAGGCATTGTAATTCTCGCAGGTGCAACCACTTTTTCATAGCTGAATCCACCATTCAGAATTTGCTTCATTTCTGGTTTTTTAATCAGCATGGTAAGAGAAGGAGGCGATATACTCTTTTTTTGCACTTTCCATCCATGATTTACCAAATCATCATGAAGCGTCCCGGCATCGATACAACACTCGATGTGGAGTTGAAACATTTCATAGAATGCACTTATAGCCTCGTTGAATGTTTCTGCGCTTGTCGAAATGTCAAGAGATGGACAATAAGCTATATAGACACCGTCTCTCTGGAAAACATAAAATTCCAACAAAAAATGGTACTCATTGTAGGCATCATCTTTTGCAGTTGTTTCTAATATTAATTGACCATTCATTTTTCTTTTATTGAGGTTATATCACCTACAAATATAACGAATAGAATCAAATAGGCAAGAATTTAGGATTATATTTTTAGCCTATCTTTGAGCCAGTGAAGAACGTCATCATGAACTTTGCAGAAGTCAACCCGTCTTTGTTTAAAGGTGTTTGGCTGATGTAAAAATCATGGGAAGTAATTCTTCGGGATTCAAGGCAACCGAACGAAATAAGAACGGGAAAACTCCGGTTTGCTCCTATATGAACTACAGTTTCATGCCGAACAAACTCTAGTTTTCCCCCGAGTGAACTGCAGTTCTATGTCGAGAAACTTTTTCGGAACTGTCGTATTCTTTCAAAAAAAGAGGGGAGCAGTACGGGCATAAGTCATACCTGTTTACTGCTCTCCTCTCGTCAATTTATAAAATCATCTTGTCATTTCGGATCGATACGTACCATCAAATGATTTTTGGGTACTTGCTCTCCTACTTTAACATCGACATGCGTCACCACACCCGTGATAGGGGCCACCACTCGGTTCAGCATCTTCATCGCCTGATGAATCAACAACAATTGCCCTTCCTTGACATAATCGCCCTCTTTTACTTCGACGGCTACAATTGTTCCCGGAAGATGTGCAAGAACATCTCCTTCATAAGGTTTATGCCAAACGGGACGATGTTTGAATTTTTCCGTCAACATTGTCTGATATTCACCCAGTTCCAGGGAGAAATCGATCAGTTCCTTTGTCGTTTTTTCCATATCCTGTTAATTAAAATGGAGGCAAACCATGTTTTTTAGCCGGTCTGTACTCATCTTTCAATGCAGACATTTTCAATGTATTAAGCAGATAAGCCCGTGTTTCGCTCGGTTCGATCACGGCATCCACAAAGCCACGAGAAGCGGCCACATACGGATTGGCAAATTTCTCGGTATACTCTTTCACCTTCTCTTGACGCATAGCTTCTTGATCTTCTGCAGCCATAATCTCTTTGCGGAAGATGATATTGGCAGCTCCGTCAGGACCCATTACGGCAATCTCTGCACTTGGCCAAGCAAAAACAAAGTCTGCACCCAAATGGCGAGAGTTCATGGCGATGTAACCACCACCATAAGCCTTGCGCAGAATAACAGTTACCTTAGGCACAGTTGCCTCGGAATAAGCGTAAAGCACCTTGGCACCGTGACGGATTACGCCCGCATGCTCCTGGTCTACACCCGGCAGATAGCCCGGCATATCTTCCAACGTAATAATAGGAATATTGAATGAATCGCAATAACGGATGAAACGAGCCGCCTTATCAGCACTGTCGCAATCCAAAACGCCTGCCAACACCATCGGCTGATTGGCTACGAAACCAACCGTATTACCGCCCATTCGTCCGAAGCCTACTACGATATTGGCTGCCCACAACTCGTGTATTTCCAAGAAATCAGAGTCGTCAACCAAACATTTAATAATGTCACGAACGTCGTACGGCAGCTTAGGATCATCGGGGACGACCTCGTCGATTTTCAAATCAGTAGTCGGCTCATGAACTTCTACCGACTTAGCCTTTTCCGTGTTATTGCTTGGGATTAAGCTCAACAGTTTCTTCACTTGATCAAAACATGCTGTTTCACTCACAGCATAGAAGTGAGCATTACCCGTAGTCTCGGCATGAACACGTGCTCCGCCCAAGTCTTCCATGGAAATTTCTTCTCCTAAAACAGTTTTGATCACATTCGGTCCGGTAATAAACATCTTGGAAATGTTCTCTACTACAAACACAAAGTCTGTCAAAGCCGGCGAATAAACGGCTCCTCCGGCACATGGTCCTAAAATCAAAGAAATCTGCGGAATGACACCTGATGCTATCGTATTACGATAAAAGATCTCACCATAACCGGCCAAGGCCCCTACTCCTTCTTGAATACGTGCGCCACCTGAATCGTTGATTCCGATAACCGGGCACTTCATCTTCAAGGCCAAATCCATGATTTTGGTGATCTTTCGTGCATGGTTCAAGCCCAACGACCCTCCTGATACGGTAAAATCCTGAGCATAGATACATACCGGCGAGCCGGCGATCGTACCCATTCCTGTCACTACGCCGTCACCGGGGAAATCTTTCTTGTCCATTCCGAAGTCACGACCGTCGTGTTTGACAAACATGTCGCACTCCTGAAAAGAATCCTTGTCCAACAACGCAGCAATACGTTCGCGCGCCGTCAATTTTCCCATGGCTTTTTGTTTGACGATAGCCTGTTCTCCACCGCCCAACTCAACAGCAGCTTTCTTTTCTTTCAGAGTTAAAGCGTTCTTCTTTAAATCATTCATAAATACTAAACTTAGATTATTATCCTATTTACCAACGGCTTTTGCCCGATAAGAACAGCGAGCTTTGCCTTTGATGATATTGCTCAATTTGCTTTTGTTCAACTGACGACGGATGGCCGAGATGTTATCAATAAATACATGACCCGTCAGGTGTTCGCACTCATGCTGCACAGCACGGGCCGCAAAGCCGGACACTTCTTCGATGTGTTCCACCC
>CAVJQR010000269.1:0-3277 GCA_963651605.1 Agathobaculum sp. | reverse complement strand
AAAAATGTTTCAAAGGGCATTTGTCTGTACTCTTGTTGTGTGGAAAGAAAATTGAGAGAATCGTTTGCAGATCTCTTTCTTAATTCGTATTTTTGAAAAATATTAATCTTAATGTGTATGAAAAACATACTGTCGCTCATCTTCTTGTGTCTTGCTTGTGCGTGTTCAACCCCATCGCACAATGATCCGACTGTTCATTTGATTTTTGATACAGATATGGCTCCTGACTACGATGATGTGGGCGCTTTGGCAATATTGCATGCCTTGGCCGATTCGGGCGAGGTCTCGATTTTGGCCACTGTCTCGTCTAATGCTTGCGAAACGACGGTACCTTGCATTGATGTGATCAATACTTATTTCGGAAGGACAGATATCCCTATGGGAGTAGTGAAAGGGGAAAGTGTGCCGGATCGGACTACTTGGCACAAGGGGTTACGTTGGCCGGAACTTTTGCCGCAACATTTTCCGCACCATATCCAAAAAAGTTCGGATGCTGAAGATGCTTTGAAAGTGTATCGTCGTATCTTGAGTGCGCAACCCGATCATAGTGTGACCATTGTGACGGTCGGTTTCTTCTCCAATGTTCAAAACTTGTTGTTGTCGGAAGGGGATGAATATTCTCCTTTGTCGGGCAAGGAATTGGTCAAACAAAAAGTAAAACAACTGGTTTCGATGGCAGGCGCTTTCCCTTCGGGGCGCGAATTTAATGTGTATGTCGACACAAAGGCGGCGCAATTCGTTATATCTGAGTGGCCTACTCCGATCCTTTTCAGCGGATTCGAGATAGGATCGGCTATATTGACGGGTAAACGATTGGTGGAAAGCGACATCTACAACAGCCCGATCGTGGAAACATTCCGTATGTGTTTGCCGCAAGACAATCCGGAAGGACGTGAGAGTTGGGACGAGACTGCCGTATTGGCTGCCGTCCGTGGCACGGCTGACTACTTCGATGTGGTACGTGGAAAGATGACGGTACTCGATGATGGAAGCAATACATGGACTGACGACGAGCAGGGGCCACATGCTTATTTGGTATTCAAGATGCCCAAAGAGCAACTTACTGCCGAGATTGAGCACTTGATGATGCATCAACCGCAAGCAAAATAAGAGTAATGATAAAATAGTAAAAAGCAAGAATCATGAAAAAGTTAGTAATATGTTCTTTGTTGCTGGCCGGTACAACTATAGGCTTTGCGCAACAACAGCAAGAAAAGTTCCCATTAGGAGCTTATACAGAGTTGACGGATACCAAACCGCACGACGGCGTTGAGGTGTGGAAGAAGTTGCAATCTCCCACAGAAGTAAGTTGGGGAACAACCGATGTCCGCTACAAAAAATTGAATGTTCCCGAGGTGAAGAAAACAGCTCAAACACAGATGAAAGCGTGGAGAGGGGAACGAGTCAATGCTCAGGCCGTACTTTGGACAAACGTCGACTTGAAAAATGTCAAAGTCGAAATCGGTGATTTGAAAAATGGCTCGGCTGTTATTCCTTCATCAGCTATTCAGACGAATTTCGTTCGCTATGTGATGACCGACGAATTGAACAAAAACAGAAAAGGCGGTTGCGGTAATCGTGAGAACAAAGCAGAGTGGGACTCATCCATCGTGGCCGATGCATTGGACATTGTCAAGGTTCAGGATATTAAAGCCAATACTACCCAGCCGGTTTGGTTGAATGTTTGTGTACCGGCTGAGGCTAAAGCCGGAAAATACAAAGGCTCGTTGACAATTTCGGGCGAAGGAATGAAATCAACGACGCTACAATACGAGATCCAAGTGGCCAACCGTGTGCTGCCTGAACCGCAGCAGTGGAAATTTAACCTTGATTTGTGGCAAAACCCCTATGCGGTTGCCCGCTATTATCAGGTTCCGTTGTGGAGCAAAGAGCACTTCGATGCGATGCGCCCCATCATGAAGATGCTGGCCAATGCGGGGCAGTTCGCTATTACGACAAGTATCATGCACATGCCGTGGAATGGTCAGACGGAAGATCATTTCGACAGTATGGTTACCCGTATAAAGAAATTGGACGGTACGTGGACGTATGACTATGCTGTCTTCGACAAATGGGTGGAGTTCATGATGAATGAAGTGGGCATCACTCGAATGATCAGTTGCTATACCATGATACCATGGAACTTGTCGTTCGATTATTACGACGAGGCAACCAATCGTATTCAGTTCGTAAAGACAGCCCCTGGTGAGCCTGCCTATGCTGAGTATTGGGGCTCGTTCTTGAAAGATTTTTCAAAACACTTGCGTGCAAAAGGTTGGTTTGAGCGAACAGCTATTTCGATGGATGAGCGTCCGATGGATGCCATGCGCGAAGCTATTAAAGTTATCAAGCAAGCAGATCCTGAGTTTAAGATCACGTTGGCTGGCGACTATCACGAAGAGATTCAAGAAGATCTCTACTATTTGGCCATTCCTTATGGTCACCTTTTCCCTGAAGATGTGAAGAAAGCGCGCGAACAACGTGGACAAATCAGCACATTGTATACCTGTTGTGCCGAGGCTTTCCCCAATACATTCACTTTTTCCGAACCGGCCGAAGCTTCATGGACCATACTTCATGCTGTGGCGGGTGGCTATGATGGCTACCTTCGATGGGCGGTAAATAGTTGGCCGTTGGATCCTTTGCGTGATTCCCGCTTCCGTACTTGGGCAGCGGGTGATACTTATAGCATTTATCCTGGCCCACGTAGCAGTATCCGATTCGAACGCTTGGTGGAAGGATTGCAAGACAGTGAGAAGATCTATCTCCTCCGCGAAGAATTGCAATCGAAAGGCAACAAGGCTAAGCTTGAGAAACTGAACCGGTTGGTGGATCATTTCACGCCGGAAGGATTGGCAAAGACACAACAAGATCCGGCGGATATGGTTCGTGAATTGCGTACATTCTTGAATAGTTTATAAAGATATTTCTATAATTAACGTTTTTAAAAAAGAAAAATAGGTATGAAAAAAATTTTGGTTTTGGCTCTCTCATTGTTTATTTTGACGGCCTGCGAGAACAAAGATTCGTATATGAAGGATTTTAACAGCTTCATTGAAAACGTTCAAAACAAGTCGGATCAGTTTTCTGAGAGCGATTGGAAGAAAGCAGACGACCAGTTCTCTAAGTTCACAGGTAGCACTTATACAAAGTATGCTGAAGAATTGACGATGGAAGAGAAACTGGCAATTGCAAAATATCAAGCAACTTACGCTGCCATGCGTGCGAAATCAGGTGTAAAAGGTGTAGGTGAAAGCTTGAAAAACTTGGGAAAAAG
>CAVJQR010000268.1:0-3293 GCA_963651605.1 Agathobaculum sp. | reverse complement strand
GTATGGCAGACTTCGGGGAGAGTTTCTTGAGATATATACATCTCGTTTTGCGTAATTTTTCGTAATTTTGTCCATTCAAAGCAAAAAGATCAATGAGTGTACTAATAAAAGAAGTAACAACCCAAAAAGAACTTAAACAATTCGTTAAGTTCGGAATTGATTTGTATAAAGGAAATCCTTATCATGTGCCCAGTTTGATTTCAGAGGAGTTGATGACACATGACAAGAAAAAGAATCCTGCGTTTGAAGTGTGCGATGCCATCTACTTCTTGGCTTATAAGGAGAATAAGATCGTTGGTCGTATTGCAGGCATCATCAATCGGATCAGTAACGAGACTTGGAAGCAGAAGCGGGCGCGCTTTGGCTTTGTTGATTTTATTGACGATGCTGAGGTGGTCGATGGTTTGTTCAAGGCCGTCGAAGATTGGGCCAAACAAAAAGGCATGGAAGAGCTTCAAGGTCCGATGGGATATACGGATATGGACCACGAAGGTATGCTGGTAGAAGGATTCGATCAGATAGGAACGATTGCCACGATATATAACTATCCCTACTATCCTGTTCATATGGAGCGTATGGGATTCATAAAAGATCAGGATTGGCATGAGTTCAAGATTTTTGTCCCGCGAGAGGGGATTCCTGAAAAACATCAGCGGATTGGCGAAATTGTCAAGCGGAAGTATGGTTTGACAATCCGCAAATTCAAAAATAAAAATGAGGTAATGCCGTATGCTCATAAACTATTCAATACGTTGAATGAGGCATACGCACCGTTGTATGGTTTCTCAAAACTGACGCCACACCAGATTGATTACTATATCAATATGTATATTCCTATGCTTCAGTACGATTTGGTGACAATCATCACGCGCGATGCCGATGACGAAGTCGTGGCATTTGGTATTTCGTTGCCCAACTTGTCGCATGCCATGCAGAAAGCAAAAGGACATATATTCCCCTTTGGTTGGATTCATTTGCTGAAAGCTTTGAAGTCGAAACCGAAGGTCGTAGATCTTTATCTGATGGGAGTTTTGCCGGAATATCAGAGCAAAGGGGTGAATGCACTATTGTTCAACGACTTGATTCCTGTCTACAACCGTCTTGGCGTTGAGTATGCAGAGAGTAATCCTGAGCTGGAAAGCAATAATGCCGTTCAGGCTCAATGGGATTATTTCAAACGTGAGCACCATAAGACACGTAGAGCTTTTATTAAAAAGATTTGATTGACAAACAAATAACATGGACGAACGAAATACGATGGTAAACACTGAGGTTGTTTCTTATAGCGATGAAGATATCAAGACCCTCGACTGGATGGAGCATATCCGCCTCCGGCCGGGTATGTATATCGGAAAGCTTGGCGATGGAAGCAGTGCAGACGATGGCATTTATGTATTGTTGAAAGAGGTATTGGACAACTCAATTGACGAATACATGATGGGGTATGGAAAAACAATCGAAGTATCCATTGCCGATGGTGTCGTCTCAGTACGAGATCATGGTCGAGGTGTGCCGTTGGGGAAGGTCGTCGATGTTTCCAGTAAAATGAATACGGGTGCCAAATACGACAGCAAGGCCTTCAAAAAATCTGTCGGGTTGAATGGCGTCGGTATAAAAGCAGTCAATGCTTTGAGCACTTACTTCAAGATCACGAGCTACCGCGATGGCGAATCGAAAGAGGTAGAGTACAGCAAGGCAATCATCTCTAAAGAGTCGGAGATTGTCCCCACCGAGGAGACAAATGGTACATCGGTCGTATTTGTTCCGGACAATACAATTTTCAAAGACTATCATTATAAGGACGACTATATTGAGCCTTTGTTGAAGAATTATGTTTTCTTGAACTCCGGCCTAACCATCTATTATAACGGAAAGAAGTACTTTTCGCGGCGAGGGTTGGTGGATTTGTTGAATGAGAACCTTACTTCAGAGCCTCTCTATCCGATCATCCATCTGAAAGGTGAAGATATTGAGGTGGTTATCACACACTGCAATCAATATGGAGAGGAGTATTACTCCTTTGTCAATGGGCAACATACCACGCAAGGCGGTACCCACCTGTCTGCATTCAAGGAGGCTGTCGGACGCGTTATCAAAGAGTATTACAACAAGGGATTTGACTATACGGATATTCGTGCGGGAATTGTAGCGGCAATCAGTATTAAAGTTGAGGAACCGGTATTCGAAAGTCAGACAAAAACCAAATTAGGTTCCAAAGAATTGGGGCCGGATGGGCCTACAATTTCAAAATTTATCAACGATTTCTTAAAGAAAGAGTTGGATAATTATCTTCATAAAGATGCAGAAACGTCCGACATTTTGTTGAAGAAAATCCAAGATTCTGAGAAAGAACGCAAAGCGATTGCCGGCGTGACCAAGCTGGCGCGTGAACGGGCGAAGAAAGCCAATCTCCACAACAAGAAGTTGCGCGACTGCCGAATGCACTTGAATGATGCCAAAGGCGAGAATAGTGAAGAGACCAGCATCTTCATAACAGAGGGTGATTCGGCAAGCGGTTCCATTACAAAGAGCCGAAATCCCAACTATCAAGCCGTCTTCAGTTTGCGAGGTAAACCATTGAACAGTTACGGATTGACAAAGAAAATCGTCTATGAAAACGAGGAATTCAACCTGTTGCAAGCCGCATTGAATATCGAAGATGGCTTGGACGGACTGCGATACAACAAGGTGATTATTGCTACCGATGCCGATGTGGATGGTATGCATATCCGTCTGTTGCTGATTACCTTCTTCTTGCAATTCTTTCCTGACTTGATCAAGCAGCGCCATGTCTATATCTTACAGACGCCATTGTTTCGTGTTCGCAACAAGCAGAAGACCATCTATTGCTATAGCGAAGAGGAAAAACTGAAAGCTATCAGTGAGTTGGGGAAAAATCCGGAGATTACTCGCTTCAAAGGATTGGGAGAAATATCGCCTGATGAATTCCGTCATTTCATCGGAAAGGATATCCGTTTGGATTTGGTGTCGCTCAAGAAAGAGGATTTGGTGAAAGACATGCTGGAGTTTTATATGGGTAAGAATACCATGGAACGGCAGAATTTCATCATTGACAATCTGGTTATTGAAGAAGATATTATTAATTGAAAAAAAAGAAAGATGAAGAGTTGGCAAGAAATCGGTAAGCAGGAAGGGGCGCAGAGGATTGCTTTGTTCCCAGGCTCGTTCGATCCCTTTACGATAGGCCATCAGTCATTGGTTCAGCGTGGATTGACGATGGCCGATAAGTTGGTCATAGCCATTGGTGTCAATGAACACAAGCAATATAGTTT
>CAVJQR010000267.1:0-3293 GCA_963651605.1 Agathobaculum sp. | reverse complement strand
GCAATGATTTGTTTCAATCTCTGAGACCATCAGTTCTCGTTGAGGATAACCGTTCACCCATTGTGAAGGATTGCCGACTGAGGCCATAAACGAACGTGCCCGCTCAAAGATTTGCATGATTGCATTTAAATCTTCTGAACGGGCAGGTCGTATTTGTAATGAATTCTGTTCAATCATCGTCTTCGCTTAAATCAATTGGCAACTGACGTTTGAATGCCTCTTTGAATGAAATCAACGATTCTGTACGGGCCAATCCCAATGGCTGCAATTTATTATGGATGATACTCAACAGGTGTTGATTGTTTTTCGCATAGATTTTGATGAACAAATCGTATTGTCCTGTCGTGTAATGACATTCAACAACCTCAGGGATTTGCTTCAAGGCTTCCGTAACAGTCGGAAACTGGCCGGGAGAATTGAGGTAAAGCCCCATATATGCGCAAGTATTATAGCCGACTTTCGTGTTGTCTACAATAAACTCTGAGCCTTTTATAACGCCTAAATTGGTCAGTTTTTGGATACGTTGATGGATTGCCGCTCCTGAGACATTGCACTCTCTGGCAACCTCCAGAAATGGCATGCGTGCATTTCCAATGATAAGCTTTAAGATCTTTTCGTCTAATTCATCTAATTGATGGTGTGCCATATTTCTTATAACTTTTTTACAACTTGCATATTTGATACAAATATAGCTAAAAAAGTTATTGTTTTCGACATAATTAATGAAAAATATTTTGTATCGAAAGAATGAATCAATCGAGGCATAAAAAAAGCGCGTTCATCATATGATGAACGCGCTTCTATCATTGTTCAATTAAGAACCTTATTTGCTGACTTTTTTAGAAGCAGAATAACTGATCTTCAAAGCGTAAGCTTCACGAAGAGCCTGCTTGATATCTGTGATCGTACCCATCTTAGTATCTTTATCAGCTTTGATAGATACTGTCATGAAAGGTTGATCCTCTTCCTTCATTGAAGACTTCTCCTGTGCGATGTAGTTTTGAATCTCAGATGTTTCAGCGAATTGGTCGTTCAACTGAATACGAGTTTCACTACCCATCTTAGCTTGGAATTCAGGCATCGGCTTACCTACATAGATGAAAGTAACCAATGATTTCTTTTCCAATTTCTGAAGTTCAGTAGCTTGCGGAGCCTTGAATTGAACTTTCAATGTTACCTCACGCATGGTTGTTACCATCATGATGAAGAACAAGAAAGCGAACACCAAGTCAGGTAATGATGATGTATTCAATTCCGGCATCTCACGTCCGCCTGATTTACTAAATTTTCCCATCGTTACTTTCCTCCGTAGTTTTTAGGTTCAGCTTCAGAGATCTTTTGCGGATAAATCTGCTGAACAGCTTTTTGCTGATCTTCGTCAAGATCCGCGAAGAGCTTGCCGAATTTCTCTTTTGAAATGTTATCACGAAGTTCATTGTAAGCTGCTGCCAACTCATTTTGAACATCGATGTAAGCCTGATAAGAAGTACCACGGTCATTCTGCAAAGAGATGACGTGATTCTTAGTTACCATTGTTTTACCAAAATAAGGAACATCAACTTCCACCTTTTCAGGTTTGCTTGCGTCATTATATGGGTTATCAATGAATTCCTTAACCTTGTCTTTCAATTGTTTGATGTCTGTATATTCACCGCCGCACATGATTTGGTTACTACTACTAACCAAAACGACGAGCAAGTTACGGTGTTTGATATCGACATCGGCATTATTCTTCTGATCTTTAGGTACAGGAGGCGGCAAACGTCTTGCCAAACCTTGGTCTGTATCCATTGATGTTGTAATAAGGAAGAAGATAAGCAACATGAAAGCAATATCGGCTGAAGAAGAACCATTGATACCCGGTGTTTTTCTTTTCTTCCGTCCCATTTTACTTCTTGTTTAATTCTATACCTTATTACTTATTAATAATACGCTTAATTGTACCTAATGCAACCGCAATAACGATTAAGACGAACAATACAATAGAAGAAAGAATCCACATATCTGTGATTTTCAACCAACCTTCTGTATTGTATGCTTGAGAGTCTGCGTTGATACCTTGCACCGGAGTGCCGTCACCCATTGAATAAGTAACGATGAGCAACAAAGCGAACAACACAACAACGCCAAACGACCTTAATGCTGATTTAGGATTTGTTTTCAAAGATGTAACAAATTGCCACAATGCCAATACTGCCATAACTGCGATTGTTACAGCGAAAACCAACCAAGTCCAATCAAGCAGCAATCCTGTGTATACATATTCTTTGTTTTCTGCGTTGGGATCTACCACACCGCCGAAATAGAACATCCCGAGGACGATAATTGTGATAATCGAAGTTATCAACAATGTCCAACTGGAGATCTTTCTAATTTTAGTTACTGCCATAGGTCAAATTATTTTTTATATTTCAAGTTGTATTTGATAACCAAGTCCAACAAAGAGATTGAAGCGTCTTCCATCTGGTTCAACAATGCTTCAACTTTGCTCAACAAGTAGTTGTAGAATACCTGCAAGATCAATGCAACGATCAAACCACCGATAGTAGTGATCAGGGCAACTTTCATACCACCTGCTACAACGGTCGGGCTGATATCACCAACCTGCTCGATTTTATCGAACGCCATGACCATACCAACAACTGTTCCCAAGAATCCTAATGACGGAGCCATTGCGATAAACAATGTGATCCAAGACAAGTTCTTTTCCAACAAACCGCCTTGAACGCCACCATAAGAAACGATTGATTTTTCAACAATGTCGATACCTTGATCAATTCTCATCAAGCCTTGGTATGCAATAGAAGCAATAGGGCCTCTTGTGTCACGGGCAACTGCCTTTGCAGCTTCAACATCACCTTTGTCCAAAGCCTCTTCAATGCCCTTCAACAATTTTGTGGAGTTTGTTTCAGACAAGTTCAAATAGATAATTCTTTCCAAGCAGAAAGCCAGACCAAAGATCAATGCGATAGCAAGTGTACTCATGAAGTCTGCACCACCTTCGATGAATTTAATCTTCAATGCTTGATACAAACCGCTGTCAACTGCTGGTTGAGCTGCCTCTGCAGCATCCTGAGCGAATGCTACTGTAGAAGTTCCAAGGGCACACAAGCCCAAGAATGCTTTTGCAAAATACTTTTTCATTGTGTGTTTAATTTTTAAGATTAATAATTCTCGTATTTGTTTTATTTTTTTATTGTTAATAATCTCGTCAAATTCCGGCGGAGAAAGCGGGATTCGAACCCGCGATACGCTTTAGGCGTATACACGCTTTCCAGGCGTGCCTCTTCAAC
>CAVJQR010000266.1:0-3299 GCA_963651605.1 Agathobaculum sp. | reverse complement strand
TCGCTAACGCTCGACTCGTGCAACGCTCCGGCCGCTCGGCACGCGTTCTCCGCTTCACGGTCAACGCTTATGCCCGTCCGCGAGTCGTTCCGACTCGGTGGTATAACAAGTATGCAATTCATATATAATGAACACATAATAAAAGTGATAAACTAAAACAGTTTTTTTAGTCCCCCACCGAGTCGGAACGACTCATCCCTTGGGCCTAAGCTGGTTGGCGTTAAACGGAAGAGTTGTAGTGAGCGGCCGGAGCGTTGCACGAGTGAGCGAAGCGAACGGCTTGCGACGCGCACAGCGAACGGAAACTCTGGAGTAGCCAAGCAGGTTCAGCCCTTGATTTTTTATTCTGCGCTTCGCTAAATGACCTTCGGTTGCCTACTTTTTGATCAAGCAACCAACGGTCACATAGCGAAGCGTAATGTAAAAAGTAGGTACTACCCAGCTGCATGAAATGCAGCTCACGCTGAAAGAAAAAGAAAAAAAGGGCGGCAATATAATAAAGAAGAAAAGAAGGTTACACTCGTTGCCATGAAATGGCAACTCACGCAAAAAAGAAAGAGACAAAAAAGAGAGCAGGGACACTACTTCTTCTACGAAGGAAGTATGTCCCTGCCCAAGGTCTAATTATAGGTGTTTCGGGTTTTGTTTTCCGTAAATCGTTCCTACTTATTTGTCACGGTTCATGCGCTTGCGCTCCAACTCGTCCAAGACGATCTTACGCATACGCATGCTGTTCGGCGTGATCTCGACGTATTCGTCCGCCTTGATATACTCCAGTGCATCTTCCAAGCTGAAGACGGTAGGAGGAGCCAACGATACCTTGTCGTCCGAACCCGAAGCACGCATGTTGGTCAGCTTCTTCGATTTGGTGACATTCACCACCAAGTCATTCTCTTTGGTATGTTCGCCAACCACCTGACCGGCGTATACCTCTTCGCCCGGAGCGATGAAGAAGCGACCGCGCGACTGCAGGTTGTTCAACGCATAGGCGTAGGCGGTACCCGTCTCCATGGCGATGATGGAACCGTTCGTGCGGCGTTCGATCTCTCCCTTCCACGGCTGATATTCCAAGAAGCGGTGAGCGATGATGGCCTCGCCCGCAGAAGCTGTCAGGGCGGCATTGTTCAAACCGATGATACCGCGCGACGGAATGGTGAACTCCAAATGCATGCGGTCGTTCTTGCTCTCCATCATTGTCATCTCACCCTTGCGTTTGGTGACCATATCGATGATGCGGCTCGAACACTCTTCCGGCAAGTTGATGGTCAGCTGCTCCACCGGTTCGCACTTCACGCCGTCGATCTCTTTGATGATGACCTGCGGCTGTCCCACCTGCAACTCGTACCCTTCGCGGCGCATCGTCTCGATCAGGACAGACAAGTGCAACACGCCACGGCCATATACCAGCCAAGAGTCGGCCGAGTCGGTCGGCTTCACACGCAGTGCCAGGTTCTTGTCCAGCTCGCGCATCAGGCGCTCGTAGATGTGGCGCGATGTCACAAATTTACCGTCTTTTCCGAAGAACGGCGAGTTATTGATGGTGAAGAGCATGGACATGGTCGGCTCGTCGATGGCGATGGTCGGCAATGCTTCCGGCGCGAGGGCGTCGGCGATGGTCTCACCGATCTCGAACCCTTCGATACCGATCACGGCACAGATGTCGCCCGATTGGACAGACTGCACTTTCGTACGGCCCAACCCTTCGAACACGTCCAACTCTTTGATTTTCGATTTCACTTGTGTGCCATCGCGTTTGCACAACACGATGTCCTGTCCTTCGCGCAGCTCGCCACGATGTACACGGCCCACAGCGATACGGCCTACGTACTTCGAGTAGTCGAGTGAGGTGATCAGCATCTGCGATGCACCTTCCAATGTCTGCGGTTCGGGAATATATTTGACGATAGCGTCCAACAGTGCCGTGATATCTTCCGTCGGCTTTTCCCAATCTTCCGACATCCAACCCTGCTTGGCCGAGCCATAGATCGTAGGGAAGTCCAATTGCTCTTCGGTTGCATCGAGGCTGAACATCAGGTCGAACACCATCTCCTGCACCTCCGACGGGCGGCAGTTGGGCTTGTCTACCTTGTTGATTACCACGATCGGCTTGAGTCCGATCTGGATGGCCTTCTGCAGCACGAAACGAGTTTGCGGCATCGGCCCTTCGAAGGCATCCACCAGCAGCAAACATCCGTCGGCCATATTCAACACGCGTTCTACCTCGCCACCGAAATCGGCGTGACCCGGGGTGTCAATGATATTGATTTTATATCCTTTATAGTTGATGGACACATTCTTCGACAGAATAGTGATTCCTCTCTCTCGTTCCAAATCATTGCTATCAAGGAACTGATCCGGCTCAGCCTGTCCTTCACGGAAAAGCTTTCCTGCCAATAACATCTTGTCCACGAGGGTTGTTTTGCCGTGGTCGACGTGCGCGATAATCGCGATGTTTCTAATCTTTTGCATTGAAAACTCGTTTTGTTCGGCCGCAAAATTACTACATAAATTCAAGTTGTACAAGAAAAAAAAGGCGAGAATAGTTGGAACTCCCAAAAAAAGTCCTACCTTTGCACTCGCTTAAATAACATAGTATTAATTTATTAAAGTATTCGAATCATGTATTTAGATTCTGCAAAGAAAAAAGAACTTTTCGAGAAGTACGGCAAGTCAGCTGCCAACACCGGCTCTGCTGAAAGCCAAATCGCATTGTTTACCTTCCGTATCAGCCATTTGACGGAGCACTTGAAGGCCAACCACAAAGACTTCGCTACCGAACGTGCACTGAAGATGTTGGTAGGTAAGCGTCGTCGTTTGTTGGATTACTTGATCAAAGTGGATATCGAACGTTACCGTTCTATCATCAAGGAGTTGGGTATCAGAAAGTAATTTACTGTATAGCATACAGCGTAATGGGGTGAATGCCAAAGGCATCCACCCCATTTTTTTTAATAATCCATCGTTTTCTTTTTGCTCTTTATACAATCTCTTTCTTTTCTTTCTCTTCCTTCTTCCTTTTTCTTCCTTATTATATTGCCGCTCTTTTTTCTCTTCCTTTTCGCGTGAGCTGCCATTGGCGTGGCATCGCTAAAGCGTAGCGACGAAATAAAAAAGAATATCCTATTCTTCTTTTTCCTTTCCGTCTTTCTTACATTGTCTCTCTTTCCTTCTCTTACTTTCTGCGTGAGCTGCATGAATGCAGCTGGTTCTCCTTCTTTTTGCTTGACCAAAAAGAAGCAAAAAGTCAAGGGCTGAACCTGCTTGGCTACTCCAGAGTTTCCGTTCGCTGTGCGCGTCGC
>CAVJQR010000265.1:0-3301 GCA_963651605.1 Agathobaculum sp. | reverse complement strand
CTCCTCATCCGGCCAGGCTACAGGGATAGCATGAATACCGTTCTCGTTCAAGAACTTGGCTGTTCCGGCCGTTGCATAGAGGGTGTAGCCTTTACTATCCAACAGGCGGCATGGATCCATCAAATCGACCTTACTCTTTGCCTCGCCCGATGAGACCAAGATATTTTTCTTCGGGATCTTATTGCCGACTGCTATCATAGCCGACAACAATGCTTCGTTGAAGTCATCGCCAATACAACCGACTTCGCCCGTCGAACTCATATCAACGCCCAACACCGGATCGGCATTATGCAAACGAGCAAAGGAGAATTGCGATGCTTTCACTCCGATCCAATCGATATCGAATGCACTCTTGTCCGGCTTTACATAATCGGCATCCAACATGATACGGGAAGCCGTCTCGATCAAATTCCGTTTCAATACTTTCGAAACAAATGGGAAGCTTCGAGAAGCACGGAGGTTACACTCGATTACCTTCACATAATTGTTCTTGGCCAAGAACTGAATATTGAAAGGACCGCTGATGTTCAACTCTTTTGCAATCGTCTTTGCCACTTTTTTGATACGACGAGCGGTTTCGAAATAAATCTTCTGAGCAGGAAAGACCAGCGTGGCATCACCGGAATGGACGCCTGCAAATTCGATATGTTCAGAGATGGCATATTCAACGACATCGCCATTTTTAGCCACTGCATCAAATTCAATTTCTTTCGCACCTTGCATAAATTCAGAAACGACCACCGGATACTCTTTCGAGACTTTGGCGGCCAAGCCTAAGAATTCAATCATCTGCTCTTTCGAATGGCAAACATTCATGGCAGCACCGGACAATACATATGACGGACGGATCAAGATCGGGAAACCTACTTTCGCAATGAAATCGTCAATTTCTTCCATACTTGTCAGTTCGGCCCACCGTGGTTGGTCGACACCCAATGTGTCCAACATGGCAGAGAATTTGTGACGGTTCTCCGCACGGTCGATAGACAAGGGAGAAGTTCCCAAGATCGGAACATGCTGACGATGCAACTTCATGGCCAAGTTATTTGGAATCTGACCTCCTACTGAGACCACTACACCTTTCGGCATTTCCAAATCAATGATATCCAACACGCGCTCATACGACAATTCGTCGAAATAAAGTCTGTCGCACATGTCATAATCGGTAGAAACTGTTTCCGGATTATAGTTGATCATGATGGCTTTGTAACCCAATTTGCGAGCTGTTTGAGCAGTATTGACCGAACACCAATCGAATTCGACAGACGATCCGATTCGATATGCACCCGAACCCAAGATGATTACATTTCTATCATTTGGATAATAGGGTATATCATGAGCTGATTTGTCGTAGGTCAAGTAGAGGTAGTTGGTCAGTTCGGGATGCTCTGAAGCCACTGTATTGATACGTTTCACGCTTGGCAAGATGCCGAATTTCTTACGAATATTGCGAACACACAGATTCTCTTTTTCCATATTTCCGCTCGGATGTTCCACATAACGAGCAATTTGGAAATCAGAAAAGCCCAAACGCTTAGCTTCAAACAATACATCTTGCGGAAGATCTTCTATCTTATGATATTGGGAAAGGACATGGGTATAATCGACAATGTTCTTCAATTTGTTCAGGAACCACTGGTTGATTTTAGTCAGTTCATAGATTCTATCGACAGAATAGCCTTTCTCTAGAGCTTGGGCTACCGCAAAAATTCGCAAATCGGTCGGATTGGCCAACTCATCATCCAAGTTCTCGAACGACAAACCATTGTTTCCAACGAAGCCATGCATTCCTTGGCCGATCATACGCAAGCCCTTCTGCATGATTTCCTCAAAGCTCTTTCCGATAGACATTACCTCACCAACCGATTTCATGCTCGAACCGATTTGGCGACTGACTCCCACAAATTTGGACAAGTCCCAACGCGGAATCTTCACAATCATGTAGTCTACCTCAGGAGCTTTATAGGCAGAGTTCGGAGTTCCCATCTCACCAATTTCATCTAAGCCATAACCCAATGCCAACTTTGCAGCCACAAATGCCAATGGATAACCTGAAGCTTTTGAGGCCAATGCCGAAGAGCGGCTCAAACGAGCGTTGACTTCAATCACACGGTAATCGTTTGTTTCAGAGTTGAATGCGTACTGAATGTTACACTCTCCGACAATTCCTAAGTGGCGAATGATTTGTACCGAAAGGTTCTGCAACCATGCCAATTCCTTTTCATTCAAGGAACAAGTCGGAGCCACCACGATACTTTCACCCGTATGCACGCCAAGAGGATCGACATTTTCCATACTGACGACAGTAAAGCAGTGGTCGTTCTTGTCGCGAATCACCTCAAATTCAATTTCTTTCCAACCCTTCAAGGATTCTTCCACCAAGATTTGCGGGGCATAGGCGAAAGCACTTTCTGCCAATTCTTTCAGTTGTTCTTCATTTTGACAGATACCACTTCCCATACCACCTAATGCATAAGCCGAACGGATCATGATCGGGTAGCCAATTCGCCGGGCAGCAGCCAAAGCGTCATCCATATTTTCAACCGCTTGGCTCACAGGAGTCTTGATATCGATCTCCGTCAATTTGCGAACAAACAGGTCACGGTCTTCCGTATACATGATAGCCTCGACGGAAGTACCCAATACCTGTACCCCATATTTGGCCAGTGTTCCGTTTGTATACAATTCCGTACCACAGTTCAAAGCTGTCTGACCTCCGAAAGCAAGCAGGATGCCGTCAGGTCTTTCTTTCTTGATAACTTCTTCTACGAAATGTGGGGTAATCGGCAAAAAGTAAACCTCATCAGCCACGCCTTCGGATGTTTGGATGGTAGCGATGTTGGGGTTGATCAATACGGTACGAATACCCTCTTCGCGCAGTGCCTTTAATGCTTGGGAACCAGAATAGTCAAATTCGCCAGCCTGTCCGATTTTCAATGCACCGGAACCAAGGACTAACACTTTCTTGACATTAATTTTTGACATAAACTATCTATTTATCTGTTGTAATATATTGTAGACTTACAAAAAACGCTGGTCAAACCTTACGATTTGCCAACGTTACTTCAAAAAAGGAACAGGACACTTCTTCCGACCAATATAAGCCGAAAAGAATAGTATTAGCTGAATATTTGTCCAACTTCCTATCATTCATTCTTTATTTTGTGAGCACATTAGATGAAATAATCATTTAATGTGCTCACTGTTTTCATGGTTTGTTTTCCTGTTTATTGTTTGGGGAATGGGATTTATTTCAATGCATCTTCAATTTTTTTAGAAGTGTCTTCCAACTTCTTAGAGG
>CAVJQR010000264.1:0-3316 GCA_963651605.1 Agathobaculum sp. | reverse complement strand
GTCGGATGCGGCATATCGAGAGGAAAAACGCTTGTCTGCTTCGAAGGGTTGATGTACAGCGTAATGAGACATATATAAAAAGAACGGGCGTTTCTCGGCAAGAGCTGTATCAATTTGGGCTGTAGCTTCGATCGTCAGGGCATCCGACAGGAAGGTTTCTGTGCCATGATACTTTTCCAGTCCCGGTACTGCACGAGCCTTGTTTCCACGGATATGGCCATAACCGTTCTCGCCCAAGTAACTCCCCGGCTGACCAATTGAAGAGCCGGCAATATTCACATCGAAGCCAATATGCTCAGGATATTCACCCTCACTACCAATACAACCGAAATGAGCCTTGCCGACATGAATCGTTTTATAACCCACCTGCTTAAGCATTTGCGGAAGTGTATAATCTGTTGCTTTCAATCCTTTCCAGTTCCACTCATAAGGGCCATACTGATCGCGATTGTTCACTTCTGAATTGATCCAATTGGTCGTATGATGCCGAGCCGCATCTTGCCCCGTCAGCAAAGAAGTACGCGAAGGAGAACTCACACTCTCTGCATAGAATGTTGAAAAACGCACGCCCCGCTCAGCCAAACGTTCCATGTTCGGTGTATGATACCAATCGTTCAACGGATAACGCACCTCGTTTCCGACTGAATCCGTCAAGAAAGGCAGCGATGTATCCATCACTCCCATATCATCGACCAAGAACAAAATAATGTTTGGCCGATCCTGAGCAGTAGCCATCGAAGCCGTCAACAACAAGGCTCCCCATAATGCGTTCTTCATATTGTCTCCTTTCTATAAAAAAGAAAAATGAGATTGCCGCATATGTGTAACACATTCGGCAATCTCTCGTTTATTACAATTTATATTGTATATTACTTGGCGTAACTTACTGCACGAGTTTCGCGGATAACCGTAATCTTCACCTGACCCGGATAAGTCATCTCATCTTGAATCTTCTTGGCAATTTCGTTAGACAAGTTCTCTGTTTCCTTGTCGTCGATCTTGTCTGCACCGACAATGACACGCAACTCACGACCGGCTTGAATAGCATAAGTCTTGACAACTCCCGGATAAGAGAGAGCCAACTGCTCCAAGTCGTTCAAACGTTTGATGTAAGCTTCTACGATTTCACGGCGAGCACCCGGACGAGCACCCGAGATGGCATCACAAACCTGAACGATCGGGGCCAACAATGTCTGCATCTCCACTTCATCGTGGTGAGCACCGACAGCATTGCAGATATCGGGTTTCTCCTTATATTTCTCGCAAAGTTTCATACCTAAGATTGCATGCGGCAATTCCGGCTCGTCATCAGGCACCTTACCAATATCGTGCAACAGACCGGCTCTCTTCGCCTTTTTCGGATTCAAGCCCAATTCTGAAGCCATGATTGCACAAAGATTGGCAGTTTCACGAGCATGCTGCAACAAGTTTTGTCCATATGAAGAGCGGTATTTCATCTTACCGATCAAGCGAATCAACTCAGGATGCAAGCCATGAACTCCGAGGTCGATCGCTGTACGCTTACCCGTTTCGATCACTTCGTCCTCAACTTGTTTTCTAACTTTGTTGACAACCTCTTCAATGCGTGCCGGATGAATACGTCCGTCTTGCACCAATTGATGCAATGCCAGGCGAGCTACTTCACGACGAACCGGATCAAATCCTGACAAGACAATAGCTTCAGGCGTATCGTCAACGACAATTTCAATACCAGTAGCCGCTTCCAAAGCACGGATGTTACGACCTTCGCGTCCAATGATACGACCTTTGATTTCGTCCGATTCGATATGGAATACCGTGATCGAGTTCTCGATGGCTGTTTCTGTGGCCACACGTTGGATAGACTGGATAACGATCTTCTTCGCTTCCTTATTGGCCGTCATCTTCGCCTCCTCGATGATCTCGTTTACATACGAAGCCGCTTCTGATTTTGCCTCATCCTTGAGCGATTCGATCAAACGTTCTTTTGCTTCTTCAGCCGACAAACCGGAGAGACTCTCGAGATGTTCCACCTCTTTCTGATGCAGTTTTTCAAGTTCGCTCTTCTTCTTGTCGACCAAATCCAACTGTGCTGCCAAGTTTTCTTTTACGATTTCCACCTCGCTTGTCTTGCGTTGCAGCTCATCCTGGCGTTGGTTGATGTTGATCTCGCGCTGTTTCAACTTCGATTCAATCGACTGAATCTTTGCATTGCGCTGAGCCACCTGCTTTTCCAAGTCTGCTTTCAGATGAAGGAACTTCTCTTTTACCTCCAACAGTTTATTCTTCTTAATCACTTCCGCCTCTTTTTGAGCCTCGCGAAGCATTGCCTCTGTCCGCGATTTCAAAAGGTAGCGCATCGTAAACCATACAATTAGCCCCCCCAACAAGAAAGCTATTATTGATATGAATATATACATTTTCCTTTTATTAATTAGTTTGACTTCAAAATTATATATCTCAAAAAACAAAAAAGCACTACTCAAACATGGAAAAACCATGCAAGCAGTGCGGAAAATGGAGCCTCGCTTTGCTCTCTCTCTTATAAATTATTTGTTCACTTTCAGGTATCTTTCCAATTCATCGTTCCATTCCTGAATCTTAGCCTTCATCGGACTTTCATCCAATTTCTGCTCCATATTCAGTTGTTCAACTACCGATTGAAGGGCGATTAATGCCAACACATCTTGTTTATCAAGCGGCACTTCACACCTTTCCTGATAGGCCACGATCTTTTTGTCAATCCATTTGGCAGCTGTTCGAAAAGTCTCCTCCTCGCTTCGACGTATCGTTATCGGATAACGTTTGCCGGCTACCAATATATTTATAAGAAATTCATCGTCCATCGCCCTATTATTCTATTCGTTTAACAGTGCAATGCACTTGTCTACTTCCCGCACTAATTTGGACAATCGCATCTTGGCATTCCGCAAATCGCCTTCACGAACGGAAAGGACTTGTGCCGTCAGCATATTATCACATTTGACATTCAACGCTTCTATTTGAGAAATAGCACCTTGCAACTCTGTCTCTTTCTGTCCCAGAGCTTCTTCCAGTTCCTTTATTCTCAGCTTCTGCTGATCACATAGAGCCATCAATTCTCTCAACCGGACTTCAAACAAGACAAGCAGTCTTTCACCATCCTCCGTCATTTCGCGCCAAATTCTTTTACAAAGATAAGATTTAGATTTGAAAATAGCAATTAATATGGAATATTATTTTTCCGCATTTATTACATCCTCCTCTTTTTTTTCAATAAAACGCAGGGAGTGATGACGATTAAAACGCTGAATCACTTCAAAATCAAGCAGCAATTTTCGTCAAAAAAACATAGCTG
>CAVJQR010000263.1:0-3320 GCA_963651605.1 Agathobaculum sp. | reverse complement strand
CGGCTTGCGACGCGCACAGCGAGGTAGCGTTCGGAGTAGGTCATAAGCGTAGCCCTGGCCTTTTATTCTACGCTTCGCTAAATGACCTTCGGTTGGTTACTTTTGGGCCAAGCCAAAAGTAACATTACTCGATGCCATGAAAATGGCAGCGCTAAAGAAGAAAGAAGAAACAATAACATAGTAAAAACAACATGAAAAAGATAGCATTGATCACAGGCGCCACCAGCGGAATCGGCAAAGCCTGTGCGGAAAAATTCGCCCAAGGGGGCTATAACCTCATCCTTACCGGCCGCCGTGCCGAACTGCTCACCGCCCTCCGGCAGGAGCTCGAGCAGCAAGGTGCCGAAGTGAAAACGCTCGTTTTCGACGTCCGCGACCCGGAAGCCGCACGGCAGGCACTGGAATCGCTGCCCGAAACGTGGCAGCAGATCGACCTCCTCATCAACAATGCCGGCCTCGCTCTGGGCCTCGACAAGCTCTATGAAGGCAGCATCGAGGAGTGGAACACGATGATCGACACCAACATCAAAGGATTGCTGACCATGACACGCCTCGTTGTGCCGCGCATGATCGAACGCAACGACGGGCATGTCATCAATATCGGTAGCCTGGCAGGCGATGCAGCCTATGCCGGTGGCAATGTCTACTGTGCCACCAAGGCGGCCGTCAAGGCCATCACCGACGGGTTGCGCATCGACGTGGCCGACTCGGCCGTGCGGGTGACGAACATCAAGCCGGGACTGGTCGAGACCAACTTCAGCGTAGTCCGTTTCCACGGCAGCCAAGAGCGGGCCGACAACGTCTACAAGGGCGTCAAACCGCTGACGGGCGAGGACATTGCCGACGTCGTCTTCTACGCCGCATCCGCCCCGAAGCATGTACAGATCGCCGAGGTGCTGGTACTGGCCACCCACCAGGCCAACAGCTTCGTTGTCAGTCGTAACCATTGATCCGCAACGCACCATGGAGACAATCCGAAAAGCTACGGAGCGTGATCTCGATGCCGTGGCTCGCATCTACGACCATATCCACGACCGCGAAGAGCAAGGGCGGGCCACCGCCGGACGGGGCATCGGCTCCCGCTTCGTGGCCTTCTACGAGCAGTATGCCAAGGAGCACGAATGTACGGTCCTCCGCATGGACACCAACGCCCGCAACCGGGCCGCCCGTGCGCTCTATCCGAAGCTCGGATACCGCGAGGCCGACATCCTTCATTGCGATTTCAACGGCATCCGCGGTGTCGACCTCGTGACGTTCGAGAAGCGGGTGGGATAAGCAAAAGCAAAAACTTTTCGGAATAAACGGTTTCTTAGGGCCCGTTTATTCCGAAAAGCCATAAAAGGAAGCCCTGCAAACAGCTGCTTCCGATACATGCCGGCTGGAGATATGCGGACGGTGATAGCCTACCCTTTCTTCGATGCCCGTTCGCGTTTCTTTATCAGTGCGATATCTTGCAAGATCGCACCATCACGACGGGAGTTTCGATCCGAACATCTCCATCTCGCGCTTCGAAATCCCTAATTTTATAGCCAGTTGACGCCATCGTTTCGTCGCCTCGAGTACGCTTTCAATGATACGCTGCGCATCACTCTTGCCAATCATATACTCCTCCGACGAAGCGAGAAGGATCCCCAAGTCGGATGCATTGGTCACGGAATTGACGAGAAGACTCTGACAATCATTTAGAGTAGGATTCATATCGTAGGCAGGAGACAAAGTCCAGCCGCGTGATGTCAGCAGGAAACCATGGTTACGGAAATGGTCGTCTGTGTTGCGGACAGCTATATTGAATGCCACACGGCGATACAGTTCGTGGAGGTTTTTATCAACCTCGTAGCAGTTCTGCAAGATAAAATCCACCATGTCCAAATAGCCGTTTCCACTCTGGGCATCACTGCCATCCGTCAATCCCAGCAGGGTCATGGCCGATGCGAAATGCACGCGTCTACCATTTACGCTGCGGTCGAACCGTTTGGAAAGAAGCGTATGATACTTTTCTCCCGTGGAAATAACGCTTGTTGCGGCCGTTTCTATTCCTGCCGTCGCAGCCAACCGATGGCAAAGATGCTCCCAAAGGGCAACGTCGTAATCGTCTTTGCGCGACGGAAATTTGGCAATGCACAATGCCCCCGCCCCATCCACTACGGCCGCCTTGGGCCGCGCTCCGCCCAAAGACGACCCAGGATGCACCAGTTGCTGTATCCATCTCTTCTCGGGTAACGTATTGTTGTCCTCACACCGTTCAAACTCTTGGCTTGCCACGAGCAACGATGAAATATCGGTCAGCGGAGGAATGCGCAACGTCTCGTCGCAGTTGATAAACTCCTCCCCTTTCTTATGGCAAAAGCGAAAACCGCCCATACGCGAGGCATCGTCAATTCCCTTGAGATAATCGAATGAGGAAAGACGCCTCAAGGGCCTTTGCTCTTCCATGGCCAATAGCTGTTCACGGCGGTTGAGCAAGGTGCGCCCCCAACGGTCCGGCAAGGCATCGCTGAAACATCCGAATATATCCTTTCCCCTCTGCGTATACTGTCTGCCGGGGTAGTTGTTGATGTCTGCACTGAGCATAATACTGCCGTAATGCCGGAGCCAATCATTGTCGAACTGAAAAGAATAGGAATCGGAACCCCGCAAAGATTCATACCCCACTTCGCCTATCGGAGTCGGGGCTTTCAGCCAGTCAAAGTCTGCATAAACATACAATGTCTCCATAGCCTACCCTTTCTTCGATGCCCGTTCGCGTTTCTTTATCAGTGCGATATCTTGCAAGGCATGCCCCATTTCGTCTTTTTGGGCAAGGCAAAGGATATCGTCGTCCAGTTGAAGGGCGTACAACACGCGCAGATAGATCCCTATCGCCACCGTAGGGACTCCCTTCTCTATTCGTGAAACCGTGAGCGGCGAGCAGGTGGCACGCTCGGCGACCTGTGCCACACTCAGATTGCGGCGCAGGCGGGCAAGCTTTATCTGCTCCCCGACGATTTGCATCTTCTGCTCCAGCTTCCGTGGTAATCTGGTACCCATCGTCGTCTTTGTCATAATTGCACAATATATGATTACGAATACAAAGATACTGTTTTTTCTATATTTAATGATAAGTTGACCCGATTGTTTCGCACGGTTTGCCGTAACAACATATAGCCTTTCCCGATCATCGGCATCGCCTATCCCCCATCCGCAAATATAACGGGTTTTTCAGAAAAAACGCCACCTCCGACTGCAGAAAAAAAACATGCCGAACGTTTTTGAAAAAGGTCGGCACGATGCGTGAAAAAGGTGCCGATGTTTTTTGGGGGGCGTGCGGGGTGGCACTATAA
>CAVJQR010000262.1:0-3333 GCA_963651605.1 Agathobaculum sp. | reverse complement strand
ATATAGATTTATGGAATAAATGTCTTGACATCATCAAAGACAATGTGACGGAAGACCATTACCAAACATGGTTTAAGCCGATTGTTCCTGTTTCGTTCTCGGTCAATCCGCAGAATGGACAGAAAGAATTGCGCCTTGGTTTTCCTTCAAATTTCTTCGTCGAATACGTTGAAGCTCACTTCATGGATTTGATATTGAGGGTAGTTGAGCGTGTCATGGGTAAAGGTGTATCCATTATCAGCGTCGGTGTTGTTGTCAATTCAAAAGATGACAAGGCAGTCTTGTCGCAACCTTCTGAACCCGCACCTCGCGTGGCACCGGCCTTAACCTCTGTACCGACGATCATGCAATCGCCTCGTGCGCCGCAAGAATGGAACTCGTATATCAATCCCAAATACAAATTCGATAATTTCTTCGTGGGAGAGAGCAATAAGTTGGTGCGCTCTGCCAGTGAAAGTATTGCGCAAAAACCGGGCGAGACGGCGTTCAATCCGATGTTTATCTTCGGTGCTTCCGGTGTGGGGAAAACCCACTTGTGCCATGCTATCGGTAACCGCATTCAGGAATTGCACCCAAACAAGCGAGTTCTCTATGTCTCGGCCCATCTCTTCAGTACGCAGTTTGTCGATGCTGTACGCAAGAACAATGTCAACGATTTCCTATATTTCTATCAGAGTGTCGACGTATTGATCTTGGATGATGTGCAGGAACTCATCGGAAAAGAAAAGACTCAAAATACATTCTTTCATATATTCAACCACTTGCACTTGCTGAACAAACAGCTGGTGTTGACGTCTGATAAGCCGCCGGTTGAGATGCAAGGAATGGAAGAACGCTTGTATACCCGTTTGAAATGGGGCTTGACCGCCGAATTGTATCGCCCAGATTTGGATCTGCGTAAGAAGATTTTGAAGAGTAAAATCTCTCACGACAATATTCATATGCCGGATGATGTGTTCGATTTTATAGCCAACAATGTGACGGAAAACGTCCGCGACTTGGAAGGTATTCTCGTGTCATTGCAAGCCAACTCGTTGGTGTGCAACCGTGAAATCGATATGTCGTTGACAAAGCGTGTTGTTGGTTGGGCTGTCCGTACATCAGAAAAGAAACAGCTCTCGGTAGAATCTATTCAAGAGATAGTCTGCAAATATTTCAACCTTGATCAGGCTCTTATCCAAACCAAGTCACGTAAGCGCGAGATTGTTCAGGCTCGTCAGGTAACGATGTTCTTGGCAAAGAAATATACGGACTGCTCTTTGTCACAAATTGGTAAGATCGTAGGCAAAAAAGACCATGCAACGGTACTTCATGCCTGCAAAACGATCAATGACCAAATCGAAACCAACAAATCTTTCCGTTCTTCCGTCGAGGAAATCGAGGGCTTGTTGAAAAATTAGCTTTGAAAAAAACAAAATAATATAAATCGCCGTGGAACATACTGTCTATACTTTTGATGAAGCATACAAGGCTACGCTTGGTTACTTTAAAGGTGATGAACTGGCCGCCAAGGTGTGGGTGAGCAAATATGCTTTGAAAGACGCACAAGGTAATATTTATGAACAGTCTCCGACCGACATGCATCATCGCTTGGCTCGTGAGATTGCTCGTATTGAAACGAAATATGCCAATCCGTTGTCGGAACAGGAGTTGTTCGATCTTTTCGATCATTTCCTCTATATCATTCCACAAGGAAGTCCGATGACGGGAATCGGCAACGATTTTCAGGTTGCCTCGTTGTCCAACTGCTTTGTCATTGGTTTGGATGGTCCGGCTGATTCCTATGGTGCAGTCATTCGTATCGATGAAGAACAGGTACAGTTGATGAAACGTCGTGGCGGCGTGGGGCATGACTTGTCGCATATCCGTCCGAAAGGTTCGCCGGTAAAGAACTCGGCTCTTACCTCTACGGGGTTGGTTCCGTTCATGGAACGTTATTCTAATTCTACACGCGAAGTGGCACAGGATGGACGTCGTGGAGCCTTGATGCTCTCTGTCTCCATCAAACATCCCGATTCGGAGGCATTTATCGATGCCAAGATGGAAGAGGGCAAGGTGACCGGGGCTAATGTTTCCGTCAAGATTGACGACGAATTCATGAAAGCCGTGGTTGAAAACAAAATGTATCGGCAACAATATCCGATAGATTCGCCCGACCCGCTCTATACAAAAGATATATATGCTCCACAGTTGTGGGCGAAAATTATTCATAATGCATGGAAATCTGCTGAGCCGGGTGTCCTCTTTTGGGATACAATCCTACGGGAATCTGTTCCTGATTCATATGCGGATCTTGGTTTTCGTACTGTATCCACCAATCCATGTGGTGAGATTCCTCTCTGTCCGTATGACAGTTGCCGACTTTTGGCGATCAACCTCTATACTTATGTGAAGGATCCTTTTACAGATCATGCCCATTTTGACTTTGATTTGTTCAAGAAACATGTTGCTTTGGCACAGCGTATTATGGACGATATCATCGATTTGGAAGCAGAAAAGATTGAAAAGATTTTAGCGAAGATTGATTCCGACCCGGAAACGATGGAGGTGAAGCAGCCGGAACGTCATTTGTGGGAGAAGATTCAGCGTAAAACATTGCTTGGACGTCGCACGGGTGTCGGCATCACGGCTGAAGGAGACATGTTGGCTGCATTGAATTTGCGCTATGGAACGGATGAAGCTACGGACTTTGCAGAAGAAGTGCAGAAGACATTGGCACTGGCCGCTTACCGTTCCTCGGTCAACTTGGCAAAAGAGCGAGGTGCTTTCGAAATCTATGATGCAAAACGAGAGGAAAACAATCCGTTTATCTCCCGTATCCGAGAAGCTGATCCTGAGTTATATGCCGATATGGTTCATTATGGGCGCCGTAATATCGCCTGCTTGACGATTGCCCCAACGGGAACTACCAGTTTGATGACGCAGACAACTTCCGGCATTGAGCCTGTTTTCTTGCCGGTTTACAAGCGTCGGCGCAAAGTAAATCCGAATGATGTGGACTGTCATGTCGATTTTGTGGATGAAACCGGCGACTCTTTTGAGGAATATATTGTCTTTCATCATAAGTTTGTCACTTGGATGGAGGCCCAAGGGTATTCGACAACTAAGCGCTATACTCAAGATGAACTTGACCAAATGATTGCAAAATCTCCCTATTATAAGGCGACTTCCAACGATGTGGATTGGCTGCAGAAAGTTCGGATGCAAGGACGAATTCAAAAATGGGTGGACCATTCCATTAGCGTGACAATCAATCTTCCGAACGATGTGAACGAAGAGTTGGTAAATCGGCTTTACGTGGAAGCTTGGAAGAGCGGATGCAAAGGTTGTACC
>CAVJQR010000261.1:0-3359 GCA_963651605.1 Agathobaculum sp. | reverse complement strand
TGTACTTGTTGACGTATGCTTTAACCTCAGCAAGTTTTTCGTCCAACGGGTCGGTATCAGGAGTGAGGGCCACAATTTTATTTGTAAGTTCGATGATCTTTGCAACAGCTTCTTCGGTAGCGTTATTGTTAGCCACGCTTTCTTTGCCCTTTGCGATCTCTTCGTTGAGTTGGTCAACAAGTTCTTTCAATCCTTCGATATAGTTGTAAGGAGAATTCTCTTCGTTGAGCACTACATCGTACATCTGGAACGCTCCAATGGTATACATCATTGCGGCCTGCGGGTCAATCGTGCTGTTTACTATGAAACGAATGAAGCGGTAAGGCTGGTCGAGGCCCGTGATGCGGTAGTAGAAATATCTTCCCGTGCTGTTGATGTTAGCGCCGGCGGGCTTGATGTACGAAGTGAGGTCGGTGTAGTTTCCTACATGGGTCCATTCCGATTCTGTAAGGTCGTCCTTGCCTGCAACATTGGCATCGTTTGTAGCATATACGTCGATGTCGCTCCAGCATTCCTTCCAGCCCCAATCATTGTTGCGGAGACCGAAATAGAATTCGAAGTTCTGAACAGGATTGTTGCGAAGGTCTACCTGCAGAGGCTGTCTGCCGTTAGGATAAGCCGAAGCGTCCCACGTACTCTGGAAGCAGGAATTCAGATTGTAGCTGCCGTCGGAATTCTTGTCGATGAGATTTGCATAGCTTGTATATGTGTCGTTTACTTGCGAGCCCCAAATTTGTCCATCGCGCGGATTGGTTTCGTTTACCTCGGTTATAAGTCCGTTGTCATGGTCTACGTCGTAAGTGTAAACCGCCTTGCAAGCCGGTTCGGCCTTTTGCAATGCAACCGTCATGGCTTCTGTTGTACGCGTTTGTTTGGAAACGTTGAGCAGACTGTCGATAAGATTTTGATCAGTAATCTTCTTGAGATACCATTTGTTGAGTGCGTTGCTTCCGTCGTTGATTTCAATCGAACCGCTGAGTTCTGTCTCGTAAGTTCTGATGGAGTACGGTTTGTTGTCAGTGGTATTCTTTATGTACCAAAGGCCGTCAGCGCCGCTGTAGGTAAATGTCTGCGGAGTTGTCTGCGTGTTGGTTGTTGCTATACCGCTTGCGTCGCTCTTGTCGATGTAGCGTGCGTAAAGCATGTTCTCAATAGAAAATTCTCCGTTGCCGAGTGAAGTAACTTTGAACACATATTTGGGATCTTTCTTATTGATTGCTCTCCATTTCAAATAGGTGTCTTGCGTAAGTTGCATGGCAAGGAATCCCGGTTCTGAGGCCTGGAAACTTGTACGGTAGCTCTGGAAATAATAGTAGCCGTCGTCGATTCCACGCATTGAGTGATCCTGCTGCTGGAACTTCTCGGTTTCTTCCTGAAGTTTGGCAATCATTTGATTTACTTCGTCATCGGTTGCAGAAGCTTCGTCATACATTGTGCGTGCTTCCTCGATAACTGCATTGATTGCGGTTGCGTCGCCCTGGTTGTCGCCGGGGTTAGGACCTACCTTGGAATCTTTCACAACGCCTGCGGCATCGGTGATTGCTTCGTTGAGTTCGGTGAAATAGGGTGCGTCAACTTTTTCTATTTTCCAGAATCCGTCGGTGGGGTGGTAGTCGTTGTTTGAAGAAACTACGTTGCCGTAGTCAGCATTCCAGAAGTTGTTGTTATCGCTTGAGTAGATTTGGAAGATGTTGCTGTTACTGTGCTTGAAAGTCTGGTAGTTTTTGCTTGTTCCAGCCATTCTCGGAAGACCCCATACGTATCCAGTTGACATGGAAACCATATAGGTGGAATCTTGTGTGCCGCAGTTTTTGAGCACGAGGTTGCCGTCGGCATTCTTTATGACGTGCCAAACGGTGCTTTGGTCGAGAGTGGGATCAACTACGTCGTGGCCAAGATACCATTCGCCGTTCTTGAAATAGGGCTTGAGGAAACTGCCCGAATATTCCATATTCTCAAAAGTATAGTAGCCTTCGCTCACGGGAATTATCTTCTCGATGAGAGCGTTGGTAGCGTCGTTGAGTTCTGCTATGAGAGCGGAGTTGTCATCGTCGCTGCCGGCTGCTGCTGTTGCCTTTTCGTAAACGGTAGCCCAGGTGTCGTAGTCTTCCTGCGATACTTGTCCGGGATTAGTTCCCACGGTGAACTGTTGGCCTGCCGCATAGCTGATAGCCTCTTGCAGCTTGAGCGAATTGGTAACGTCGCTGGCAGGAACGGGCAGGAATTTCACCATCGAAGCCGAGGTGTGGTTTGTCTGTGTCTCTATGTTCCCCGTTTCAATGTTGATGGCGTAGTTGTAGTCGTTGTCGGTGGAATAAACATAAGCACAGCCGTTGCTAAGGAACTGGAGTTTGAACTTAGCAGGGTGATTGCCCGTCATAAGCACATAGGGACTTACTTTGTCGCCCTTGGTTACATTTTCCACAAATGTGAGATCCTGTGCGCCGCAGTTCTTGAACGAATAGGTTTCGCCGTCGGCGTTTTTGGTTACGTGCCAAATAAAGGAATTGTCGTAGTTGCTGTTGTCGCGCGAGTATGCGCCGAGTCTCCAAAGTTCTCCGTCCTGAACGGGCACCATGCAGGTGGTGGGGTCGGTGTAGTTTGAGAAATTGATAAAATAGTAGCCGTCGTCGAGCGAGCCGTCCACTTCAATAACATCTTCTATGTCGTCGAGTTTCGAAGGGTCGATCTTGTCGAAATACCACGAGTGTTCGGAGCTGGGATTAGCCATATCGCCCCAATAACCGGTGATTTGTTCGCCATTGTATACTCCCTGATAGCCCAAGAGTGGTCCGTAGGTGAGATTGGCCTTTACGTTGGCGATGAGATAAGAACCGTCGACAACGCTTGAGGGCGGGAGCTGGATTTCGGTGGGTGTGTCCACAAAACCTGCGCCTTCGCCGTAGCCCATACCGCTGACACGGCCGATATACATGTTGCTAACGTAGTTGCGAACAGTGTAGCCGTCTTCATACTTCTTGATTTCCCAAATAAAGGGTTTGTCGGCGGAGGTAAGTTTGTCGGGAGTAACGTGGCTTGCATAGTGAATGCGCAAAGCCTGGTCGGTTCCCGTGTTGTTGTAAAGGAGCGCATCGGTGGGGTGGGCCGCACTTGAGATAAAGTAGTAGCCTTCGGCCGGACCGTCGTCCTGAGCAACAACCGTCTGCCCGATACTTCCGAGAACGAGCAGAACCATGGCGCTAAGGATACGCGCCGTCCATGATTTTAGTTGCTTCATGATAAATTTATTTTGTTAAACATGTAAAATTCCCTTCCTGCCGTTTTTCATGTGTTTCATGGAGTTTTCATGATATTCCGGCATATTGTGTTGCTAAAATAGGCAAAATATAGATATGCGC
>CAVJQR010000260.1:0-3363 GCA_963651605.1 Agathobaculum sp. | reverse complement strand
TGTAGATACTGTTGAGATGAAGCAATTGGTGGAAGGTACGATTCCTAAAATATTTAGCGAATTGGACCCGCACTCTGTTTATATTCCTGCCGAAGATGCTGCAGCAGTCAAAGAAGACTTGGAGGGATCATTCAGTGGAATTGGTGTCTCTTTCAATATGCAGTTGGATACTATCCTGGTGATCAATGTCATTCCCGGAGGGCCTTCGGAAAAAGCCGGCATAAAGGCATTCGACCGTATCGTCATGATCAATGATACCCTCTATGCAGGCAATAAAACAAACCGCAATACGGTACAGAAACTGTTGCGTGGAATGAAGAACAGTACTGTCAAATTGGGAATCAAACGCGACAACAATCCGGAATTAATAGAAGTGCAAGTCACGCGTGGTGACGTTCCTGTCAATACGGTCGACGTGGCTTATGAAGTCGGTAAAGGTATCGGATATATTAAAGTGAGCAAGTTCGGACGCACGACTTACAACGAATTCATCACGGCTATTGCCAAACTTAAGAAGTCTGACTGTCAATCATTTATTATCGATTTGCGCGGAAACACGGGCGGATATATGGATGCGGCTATCAACATGATCAATGAATTTATGCCTGAGGGTCGCATGATTGTTTATGCTTATGGGAAATCTTTTCCTCGATTTGAATCGCATGCCAACGGAACGGGTACCTGTTTGAATAACAAAATTGTTGTATTGACGGATGAAATATCCGCTTCAGCCAGCGAGATTTTCTCGGGTGCCATCCAAGACAATGACAGAGGTTTGATCATTGGTCGGCGGACCTATGGAAAAGGGTTGGTTCAATCGCCGATCAAGTTGAATGATGGTTCGGAAATCCGCTTGACCGTAGCCCGCTACTATACTCCTTCGGGGCGTTGTATTCAGAAACAATACAAGTTAGGCGACCAGGAGGATTATGACCAGGACATCTATATCCGTTATATGCATGGGGAGTTTGATTCGGCAGATAGTATTAAACAAATAGATTCGTTGAGTTACCAGACGGTTGGCGGACGCACTGTTTATGGCGGGGGTGGCATCATGCCTGATATTTTCATTCCACGAGATACGGCAGGCATCACTTCTTATCTGACGAATGTTCTCAATAGTGGTGTGCTCTACAAGTATGCTTTGGAATATTCGGACAAGAACAAACAGGCATTTCAAAGATACAAGAACTACAAAGAGTTATGGGCTTATCTTAAAAACCAACCATTGTTGAGCAATTTTACGAACTATGCTGTAACACAAGGTATTCGTAAACGCCCCAATCTGATAGCCATCTCACAAAAAGTGATCGAAACGCAATTGCAGGCATACATCATACGCAATTTCTTTGACGAGGATGGTTTCTATCCGGTCTTTATGCAAGATGACCCCACATTGAAGAAAGCCATATCGGTGTTGACCGATGGCGTTCCTCTTATGGAGCATGCTACGATCAAATAATAAGCAACATTTTATCAACCTATCCATAAGATCAAGCCACAACCTCAGCGGTTGGGGCTTGATCATTCTTGAACAATGGAAGAAAAGCGCATACTTCGTGAAGAAATGGTCGGCATGAAAAAACAATTTTCTGCGGAACAATTGCAAAAATGGTCAGCACAAATTATGAGCAAGTTAGAGGATACTTCGCTATTTCATCAGGCGAAATGTGTCGCTCTTTACCATGCTCTTCGCGGAGAGGTGCAAACAGTGAACTTTATCGAAGCATGGTATCGGCAAAAAATCGTCGCATTGCCCGTCGTTCAAGGGGATGATTTGTTGTTGCTTCCTTATCGGGGAAAGGAATCTGTTCGGAGTGGCGCTTTCGGCATCATGGAACCGATTGTTACAACCGAGAGCCAACCTATCGAATCTGTCGTAGATTTGGTCGTTGTTCCCGGAGTGGCTTTCGATCGTCGACTGAACCGTTTGGGCAGAGGCCGCGGTTTTTATGATCGGTTATTGTCGACATTGGATGTCCCCCGCATAGGAATTTGTTATGACTTTCAACTGAAAGAGCAGATTCCGACCGAGCCATTCGACAGAAAAATGGATATGATCATTACCGAAAAGGAGATTATCGTATGACGATATCCGATAAAAAAGGCTCTTCTACCTCATTGTTCAGATTCTTTATCAATAGTTCTTTCTGAAGTAACAATTCATTTCGTAGGACGGATGAGCTGATTTGGACATGCAACACACGATCCTTTACATATATATTGGTAGTATAGCGTTCAGCCATCGTTCCCAATACTTTTTTCCATGCTCGTTCGATGCGGACAGCCATTATTTTTTCATGTATTTCAATGTTGTTCTCGAAGAACTCCCGTAATACTTCGCCAAGGCCTTGTTCGTTGGTTCGTCTCATAGGCTTTTCCTTTCTATTGATTGGATTTCTCCATTTATTACCTCAAATAAAGCATAATCGTGGTTGATGCTCTTGATGATATCGTCCAAATATTGGCGGTTGGTATCTGTTATGAAGATTTGTCCGAATTCGTCACGGCTTACAAGTTGGATGATTTGCGCCACCCGTTGCGCATCCAATTTGTCGAAAATGTCGTCCAATAACAAGATTGGTTTCGTATTTCCTTGCGTTGCCAACAATGAAAACTGTGCCAGTTTCAATGCAACCAAAAATGTTTTCCGCTGTCCTTGCGAGCCAATCCTTCGAATCAACGACTCTCCGAGCATCATCTCCAAATCGTCTTTGTGAATACCGACCGAAGTATATCCCAATATCATGTCTCGCTCACGGTTTTTTATCAATAGTTCTTCCAAAGGAGTCGCGTCATTCAGTTGTGAGGAGTAGGTCATTCCAACCAAATCCGAAGACTGACAAATATGTTGGTGAAATTGATTGAAAAGTGGAGTCAAAGCTTCGACTGTCGCTTTTCGGCAGGTATGAATATAAGAAGCAAAGCGAACCAATTGTAATTCCAATGCTTCGAACAGCGAATAGTCATGATTTTGCTCTTTCAACATCACATTTCGTTGCATCAATGCCTTGTTATACTGAATCAAAGCATGCAGATAGGTGGCATCTTGCTGAGAAATAATCAGATCAAGAAATCGTCTGCGCTCCTCGCTGCCGCCCTGTATCAGTTCGGTGTCGGCCGGCGACACCATCACCAAAGGCAAAAGCCCGATATGTTCCGACAATTTTTCGTACTCTTTCTTATTGCGTTTGAACTGCTTTCGTTGTTTTCCACGAATGGCACAGAACAACTCTTCTGATCTTCCGTCGTAATCGTACAAGCCTTGCAGTACACACATTTCTTCCCCGGCCTTGATAATCTGCCCATCAGGTGTATGAATGTGACTTTTGCAAAATGAAAGGTAATAGATGGCATCGAGAA
>CAVJQR010000259.1:0-3442 GCA_963651605.1 Agathobaculum sp. | reverse complement strand
TAAAGATACAGCCATAAACATGATATCGCTTGCTAATTTGTTGAATATATCAAAAAGTGAATTGTCTCGGTTTTTCAGCCAGCAAAAGAACTGTACCTTTCGTATGTGGCTAAGTGATATCCGCTTTCAAGCCGCCAAACAAATGTTGACAGCCAATCCGAACTACAACAATGACATCATATCTGCCGAATGTGGTTTTGCTTCACGCTCGCAACTCTATCGTATTTTCAAACAAAATGCGGGGATGACTCCCAACGAATGGAAAGAACACATGATGCAATCCGGGCAACCAACAGACGAAAAACTCCCTTCAAACGAAGAAAATCGGTCGTAAATGACTCAAAATAGGTGTCTCATTCCTACAAATGCGACACCTATTTATAGGAATGAGACACTTTTCTTGCGCAATGCGACACCTTTTGTCGAATGTTAGCACTATTTTTGAGACCATAAAAGAGTCACAATAAAGATTGATTGTCTTTTTAATTCTATTGATCACGAAAAAGAACGCCAGGGTATCGGACTCTGAATTTGTCTGAAGAACACCAAAGCCTTCAACCCTTCCTTGCAAATAGGAAGGAAATTGAGCCCCTAACCAACGGCACCTTAACTACATACTGAGTTGTAGGCCGGCGTTCTATTTTTATTAGACCACCTACAACTCAGTATACATTCATCCTCGTTTGCCTTGTGAGAGGCTTACGAGGATGTTTTTTTTCTGCACTGTTGTTGGTTTCCGATGTCAAGATTTTCGACTTGCTCAATCTTTTCTCGGATTAAAATATAGCAATAGACGGAGAGTTATCCGAGATATGTCACCACCTCTTCCAATGGCTTGCGAGAATAATGTGTTGGTTTTGGGGTTGTCTCTGCAGCTGCAAAACCTAAGTCAAGGAGCATCAAGATGTCTTCCTCGTCGGGTAATCCTAAGGCATCATGCAATTGATCGATATGCACACAATTGAGCCAACAACTGTCCACTCCAATATTTGCGGCCCCCAGCATCAGATGGGTGGCCACAATGGCTGCATCTTCTACGCCCGACTCACGTTTGCCGTCAGGATAGGTGTATACATTCTTTTTGTTGAATGCCACCACCAGCACTGTCGGTGCTCCATATCGGCAAGGAGTTGATGCGTCAATTTTTGCAAGAGCTTCGGCCGATTGAGCTACATATATATGTTGTTCCTGCAGATTTTTTGCCGTCGGGGCACAACGTCCTGCTTCAAGAATAGCCGTCAGTTGCTCTGTTGTGAGTTGCCGGCTACTGTCAAAGCTTTTGCATGAATAGCGATTTTTAATAACTTCTGTAAAATCCATGTTGTCAATCGTTTAATTAATTCTTTTGTTTACTCGTATAGGGTCGCCACAATTTTGCGCTCACCACCATAATCACGAAACTCGCAAAGATAGATACCTTGCCAAGTGCCAAGATTCAACTTCCCGTTGGTGATTGGAAGGGTGATGCTGACACCGAGCAGCGAGCACTTGGCATGTGCCGGCATATCGTCATCTCCTTCTAACGTATGGTCGTAATATGGCTCATTCTCTTTCACCAGATGGTTGAGAATCTGCTCCATGTCCGAGCGCACATCCGGATCGGCATTCTCATTGATGGACAATGCGCACGACGTATGCTGCACAAAAAGATGGAGCAGTCCCGTCTTTGGCAATGGCGAGGGGAGATGCTGCAATACTTCATGTGTGATCAAATGGCAACCCCGCCGCTTGGCTGTCAGGCGGAATGCTGTTTGTCTTATCATTTTATGTTCGGTTTCAGTAGGTTGAGATCCGTTTTTTATTGGATGAACGGATCGAGAACCGCCATGAGTTCTGCTTTGGGCATAGCCCCACTTTGCCGCCACAAGATTTCTCCGTTTTTGAATAATATCAGCGTCGGTACTGACTGGATCTGATATTGGCTGGCCACGAGCTCAAACTTGTCCACATCAATTTTGATGACGCGCAGCTTACTGCCCAACGTTGACTTGACTTGCTCCAATATTGGATGCATCATTTTGCAAGGTTGACACCACGTTGCAAAGAAATCGACCAATACCAATTGATTGCCCGATATGACATCGTTAAAAGTTTCCATCTTTCTTTGTTTTTTATTTGTTACTAATCATCAAATTATTCGTCGAGCGTTATGAGTTGCACCTCGTTGCCATGACCTTTAATGAGGGGCAACAAGTCGGCCGTGTGTATCCATACCGTAGCTGTATTCTCGTTAGGATGAATACCGATCAAACCTTCTTCCTCCATAAAATCCTTATCAAGGAAGAACTGCACACGGATATTTTTGTCGTTCAGTAGGCCGAAGGGGGTAACTGCTCCCGGTGTTACTCCCAATAATTCCAACATTTCCTGTTCATTGGCGAAAGAAAGTCGACGTGTCTGATACGTTTTGCTAAAACTTTTCAAGTCGATATGTTTCTCCTCCATCATACTGATCAGGTAGAAATGCTGCTTCTTGTCGTCCCGCACAAAAAGATTCTTGGCGAGAAACTCCTTATGGGGTAATTCCAAGGCATCCATCTCGGCCATGTTATAGACCTTGCCGTGTTCGGTCACTTCGTATGAAATCTGCTGTTCATGCAACAGGTTGTAGATCTCTTGCTTTCCGATTGTGCCTGTTCCCATTATTTTCAATCCGAAGTGTCTATTTCAACATTTTGCCATCGCTGAAGGCATTGCCTACCCGTTGGCCCAACTCGATATATCCGTTGTGGATCGGGTCGAACGTAATCAGGTGCATTTTTGTCAAGTCCGGCTTACCGTCTTCTGCTAGATACTCCTCGTTGCAAACGATATTGACAATCTCGGCGATGAGGTTGTATCCATCGTCGCTTTCCCCGATCTTCTCGATAATGCGACACTCAAGGGTCAAAGGGAAATCTGTGAATATAGGAGCATTCACGTGCTCTGCTTTTACAGCCGTCCATCCGGTGTGTTTCATTTTGTCCGGTACATTTTTTGCACTTACGATACCCACATAATCGGCCGCCACAAGTGTCTCATTCGTGGCAAAAGCTACAGTAAACTCCCCGTTAATACGTAGGTTTTCGGTTGTAGCATGTTTGCCCATACAGATCATGATCTCATGCATATCCCATTGTCCGCCCCATGCTGCGTTCATGGCGTTGGGCATTCCATCCTTGTTGTATGTGCCGATTATCAGCACCGGCTGGGGCAGTACCCATGCCTTTTGTCCAAAACTTTTCATATTCATTGTCAGTTTTTGTCGTTTCTGTCTGTTGTTGTTTCTTGCAAACGCTTCATGCGCCTACTTGTCTCTTCTCTTTTTTTGAGAGCAAATAGTATGCCATTTTCCCCTTTGTGCCATTGCCTTTATAAAATCAGAATGGCTGTTTTTCACAATAAATACCCAAAATAGTGGGGAAAAATAGAGATTTGCTCTGAAAAAGGAGCGGAGCTTATG
>CAVJQR010000258.1:0-3447 GCA_963651605.1 Agathobaculum sp. | reverse complement strand
AAAAAAGCTCGGGAGCAATGAAAGAAAAGCTCCCGAACATTTTCTAAAAAGCTCCCCATGAATTCAAAAAAAGCTCGGGAGCTTTTTTTTGTTATATCTTGTCTGTTTAATCAAAAATGGCTACTGCCATCGAAGCAATGGGTGCAAACTTTACATTTGGGTAGGCCAATAGCTTCGACCAATGTCTCCAAGGTGTTGAATTTCAAAGAAGAAAGTCCAAAACGATCGGCTATGATCTGCACCATTTTCTTGTACTCGGGCGAGTCGGTTGTAGCGTATTTATCCAAGTTCTTGTTTTCGTCTCCTTCCAACTCCTTGATGATTCGGCGGGTGATAAGTTCCAAGTCACTCTTTGATGAGGTGAAACCGATGAACGGACAACCATAGATCAATGGCGGGCAAGCGATACGCATGTGTACCTCTTTTGCACCATAATCGTAGAGAATTTTCACATTGTCACGCAACTGTGTACCGCGAACGATTGAGTCGTCGCAGAACAAGATACGGTGTCCTTCCAACATGGCGCGGTTGGGAATCAGCTTCATCTTTGCAACCAACGAGCGCATCTCTTGATTGGCCGGGGTGAAACTACGGGGCCAGGTCGGTGTATATTTGGTGATGGCGCGATGGTAAGGGACTCCCTTTCCTTCGGCATAGCCTAAAGCCATACCGACACCTGAGTCGGGGATGCCGCAGACGCAATCCACTTCCGATTCATCTTTCTTACCCATCTCGTAACCGCTTTTGAAGCGCACCTCTTCGACGTTGCGTCCTTCGTAGCATGAAACAGGGAATCCATAGTATACCCATAAAAAAGAACAGATCTGCATGCCTTCATTCGGTTTGCGCATCTGTTCTAATCCATCGGCCCGTAAACGGATGATTTCGCCCGGTCCTACATATTTTTCTATTTCGTAATCCAAGTTAGGAAGGCTACTTGATTCGCTGGTGGCGGCATAAGCTCCCTCTTTTTTACCGATGATGATCGGAGTGCGTCCCCACTTGTCGCGAGCAGCAATGATACCATCTTCCGTCAATAGCAACATGGAACAAGAACCTTTGACCTTGTTGTATACATTTTCGATACCTTCAACGAAATTTTTCCCTTCTGTGATCAACAAGGCAATGAGCTCTGTCTGATTTGTTTTTCCCGAACTCAGCTCGGAGAAGTGCATGTTCTTTTCCAACAATTCGGTGGTAAGTTCTTCGATATTATTGATCTTTGCGACGGTAACAATGGCGAATTTCCCTAAGTGAGAGTTGAAAACTATTGGTTGTGCATCGGTGTCGCTAATGATACCAATACCGGCATTTCCTACGAATCTGGGCAAGGTTGCCTCAAATTTTGTTCTGAAATAAGAACTTTCCAGGTTGTGGATTGAACGAGTAAAGCCGGCTTCCTTGTCGTAGGTGGCCATACCTCCACGACGGGTTCCTAAATGTGAGTTGTAGTCAGTGCCATAGAACAAGTCTGTGGCGCACGGTGACTTTGAAATAGTGCCAAAAAAACCACCCATAAAATGTGTTCGTTAATTGTTATAAGATTGTTTGAGATTGCAAATTTACGAAATGGTTTTGGCTCACAAAATGGTTGGCTTTTCTTTTTTATGGAATTTTTATTGTTGGAAATGTTGATGTCAATCCTCCTTTGCCCATACGAAGCGGTCACATCCTGCTCCCAATTCAAAATGCAGTCGGGCAATGCCCATATCCATCTCCGTATAGCCTGCCAAAGAGAAGAGGCGCCGAGTTTCTACTATAGGCTTTCCATCCTGCTGACGGTCCGTTAGTTTGAAATGAAACTTTTGTTGGTTGACGGCTGTCGGTGCCAATAAAGCGGCTTCCACTCCTTCGCGAAACCATTGTGGAGATTCGGCCGTACAATTGCTAACCTCTTCGATTCGTTTGCTTTTGCGGGAACATCCTTGCGTTGTACCATAGCCTAAAGCGATCAAGCAAGCCACCTTTTCGTCGGCTCCCAACTGAAAAGCATGCGCCACTTTCTTGTATGTCAATCCTACCCAACAACTGTTCAGCCCTAAGGTTTGGGCCATCAATACGATTTGTTCGCCGTAATAGCCTACACGACGATCCAAATCCGATGTCTTTCGGCCGGCCATGACCAGGTAGTTTTCCACCCCTTTGAACTGTCCATACGAAGCGATTCCCTTGAAAGCCTTCGGTTCGTTGAGCACTAACTGTATGTGCAAATCACCTTGTTGATTGCAACGGTCGATCTCTTGCTGAAGCATTTCCACGGTTTCTTTCGTTACTATTTTCGGAAGATAACTGCGGACGCTATGTCGTTGATAGATGGCTTCTTTTAGATTCATAAGCTATTCGGTTTAATATTGTTAGGACAAAAGCATTACTCCAAGTAGACATCATTGCCATCAATCTGATAATCCAAGCCGGAAATCAACTCACTGAGCAACATGAATACGTTCTCCAACGATTCATTCTTGTTGAAATGAACCGTGACATGATTGTGATTATAGATCGAGGTTTGCAGGTGGATGGAGATATTGTAGGTCCGCTCCAAAGTGCGAAGTACCTCCTTGAATGAAACATTGTCTAAGAAAAGTCCGCCCATTCTCCAATCGGAATAGTCGACCGCTGCAACACTTGTCTTGTCCACCCTCTTCGAGTCTGTGTGATAAACGAGTTGCTCGTTGGGCTTCAAACGATACAAGGCTTGTTCGTTTTCGCCTTTCAATCGGATTTGCACCGCTCCTTGCTCGAGGGTGGTCGTTACCTGTTTCGAATCGGGATAGGCCAAGACGTTGAAGCGTGTGCCCAACACTTCGACATCCAATGATTTGACATTTACGATAAAGGGCTGTTTTTCATTCTTTTTTACTTCAAAATAGGCTTCGCCGGAGAGATAAACCTCTCGCTTGTTGCCCGTGAATAGGGAAGGATAGACTAATAACGATCCTGAATTAAGCCATACATGGGTGCTGTCCGGCAACACTACAAAATGACGTTCGCCGGCTGCGACAAACTCTTCGACCATCATGGTTTGAGCCATGGTCTGTTTTAATTCTGCCGACTCTCGATAGAAATAGTAGGAGGGTGAGAAAATCAGCAATGCAAGCAGGCAAGCCGCTGCCGCATAGATCCATACACGAGATCTGCCAACGAGAGTGTTGTGCTTCGTCGGTTGTGGCTTTTCTTGTGCCATGCCCAATCTTGCCTGTAGTCGTGCATACGCTTCGTCGGCTTTCGACGAGTCTATCGAGGGGAAGCCCGTATCGTTCCAAACCTCCTCTAACGTAGCCGTTTGCGATTCATCCTCTTGATGTGCCAACAATGCTTGATGAAACCGCTCCCGTATATTGGCTGAGAGTCGGTGGCTATATGCAAATTTTATGATCTTGTCTATATAACTCATTCTGTTGTTCTTATTAATAGGACTCCTTTTTTTCGTTTTACCCCCAATTACAT
>CAVJQR010000257.1:0-3450 GCA_963651605.1 Agathobaculum sp. | reverse complement strand
CTTCAGACGCGTGCCTCAGCACTGACATACAACACCCTACTTTCTATTGTACCGACATTGGCCGTTCTGTTGGCTATAGCCAAAGGTTTCGGCTTCCAGAATATGGTTCGTAATGCGCTGATAGATTACTTTCCGGGCCAACGTCAGGAGTTGCTTCAGGCTTTCAGCTTTGTGGAGAGTTATTTGGAGCAAGCACAAGGCGGTGTCATCATTGGGGTTGGCTTGCTTTTGTTGTTTTATACCGTCATCAGCTTGATCTCTTCCATCGAAGATACCTTCAACGATATATGGCAAATCAACAAATCCCGCCCTTGGTTTCGGAAGATCTCCGACTACTTGGCCCTCTTCGTTATCGTGCCGGTCCTGCTGATTGCCTCGAGCGGTATCTCGATCTTCGTCTCCACCTTGCGCAACTCCTTCTTGCAAGAGTATCTTTTCTTTACGCCGCTGATGGAGATGTTGCTGAACGTCATGCCGTATGTATTTACTTCGCTGGCGTTCACCGGGTTATATATTGCTTTACCCAACACGAAAGTACGATTTCTAAATGGGTTGATCGCCGGGGTGTTGACGGGTTGTGCCTTCCAATTTTTCCAATGGCTCTACATTAGCGGACAGATTTGGGTCAGCAAATACAATGCGATTTATGGAAGTTTTGCCGCCTTACCTTTGTTGTTATTGTGGCTTCAACTCTCGTGGTTGATCTGCTTGTTTGGGGCAGAAGTATCCTACGCTTCGCAAAACGTGAAGAAATTCAGCTTCGAACGTGATAGCAAGAATATCAGTCGGCGCTACTACGATTTCGTCCTTTTGCTGATTGCCTCGCTGATTGTCAAACGATTTGCGAAAGGAGAAAAGCCCTATACGGCCGATGAACTCTCCAACAATTTCTGCATTCCGATCCGTATTACGACACAAATTCTTTATACCTTGACGGAGTTGGGCATCGTTCAAGAGGTGATTATCGGGAATGATGAACGTATTCTCCACTACCAGCCGGCATTGGATATCCATCAGATCACGGTCAGTTATCTTTTCGAGCAGATCGATCGCCACGGTTCAGAGAACTTCAAGATCGATACCACCCATCGCTTTCACCGCGAATGGGAAACATTGCTCAAACTTCGTGAAAGCATCAAAAAGAGCGGTGATCATATTTTGCTGAAAGACTTATGACAAATGCGACTGTCGCATTCCACTTCCACCAACAAAAGCTACACTCTTTGAGGAAATGCTACAGTAGCTTTGCGACAAAAGTTCACCATCACTGCTAAAATTGAGCAAGGGCGCAGCTGAACGAACAGCGACACCTTGCTCAATCATCACACGAAATCTATTCTTTTTCAACAAGTTGTTTGATCCAATCGAACAATTCAGCCAAAGCATAATCCCCACAATGCGGACGATTCCATGCCAGTTTGAAATTGACATCCTTACCTGCGTTTTCTAATTTCGTAGCCAAGTTGATCGGCACTTGGAAGGAGGTATCACGATCGCGTGCGCCATGTCGGATATACCAATGGGGTGCCACCGTCGAATTGGTGGCTTCTATCCAATTCATCGGGTTCATCAAACGCACCAAACGAGCCACCTCCGGTGCTACTTCTGCTTGAGCATTACCCGAAGATTTCCGCAAGGAGTAGGACGTAAAGTTGACACTATTACCTGTTTCATTGCCAAATTCTTGATTCTCAGGGCTGGGTCTTCCACCGGCTACCCCCTCACTATCGAAAGCGGGTGGTGTCTTCAAAGGAATTGTTGAAACGACATAATTCAGATAGGTCGGCATGTCCACATCGACAATATACTCTCCCTGCTTCCGATCCAAGACAAATCCCAAACTGTCGGGGATGGAAGCGCCCGCATCTTTCGCCTCTTGTGCACTGCGGATAATCCACCCCTTGAGATAATCCATATAATTGTTTCTGTCCAATGCCGTGCCGTCCGCTTTCTTCAACTGCAAACTTTCCAAATAGGCAAGATAGCCCGCTGCTAATTCATCGGACACCATCATTTGCTCGTCCGAAAGCGGTCGATTCACCCGGTTCGTACATCCGTAAAGCCATTCGTATGCCATATCGGCATGATCCAAATCGATGATGGGACAATAGCAGACAGCCGCCCAAATATCGTCGCGTGTATCGGCTGCACCCATAGCTTTCAGCATCTCCTCATAGACTGGTTGGTTACCCGTCGCTCCCAACAAAGAGGACATAGCTCCCCCCGCACTCGTGCCGTCGGTGATGATCCGCTCAGCATCGCCCGGCATCTCCTTGTCGAAAAGCCGCAAGTAACGAACGGCCGCTTTCAAGTCAAGCAACCCTTTGGGGGCACGACCGGTAAAGATCTCCTTCCCACTTTTGGGCTGTTGGATGGAGGCATTCCACCCGCGAGCACCGGGGATAACGACGACATACCCCTCGGCCAATGCCCGACCTGTGGCATCCGATGCACTCGGGAAGGAGGGTTTCGAGGCCATGTAGCCACCCACATAGTTGCGCATGAAGATCGGTGTCGAAGCGGTTGCGCCATCCGGCACGAAAACGTTCATGTACTGGTAGGTTGAGTCCTCGATATTCGTAACGAAATAGAGGTTTGTGTAAGCAGTATAGTTCACGATCTTGCCCTGAGGCATCGTGACAGACCCCGCCACGCCTTTTGAAGCATCGAACATCAGCTTGGATGTCGGCTTCGATGCTGTCGCAGCACACACAGAAAATACAGCGGCCAGCATTGCTACGAAATACTTTTTCATCTGGTTTTTATCTAATTAGACAACGCAAAGATAGCCAAATATTCGAGCGAAACAATAGGCTTCTTCCCCACTCCATCCGATAAAAAAACAAAAAACTTTGCAATTCCACAAAGTTCTCTCCCGAGTTCTGAAAAAGTTTCTCGGGAGTGAACTGCAGTTTTATGCCGACTAAACTGCAGTTCATTCGGGACAAAACTCGAGTTCACTCAGATGAAAACTGGAGTTTTGTATGGAGAAAACTGCAGTTTGCTATCGAATAAACATTTTCAAAACCGGCACTTTATATAAAAATCCTCGGTAGCATTATTTTAAACATTCCATATCATAAAAATTCAAAAAGCGATTTTTCTTTTATAAAAATGTACTATCTTGCGAAAGCTTAAAAGCAAGGCACGGGAAAAAGGGAAAAGTAAGTGCCTCTATTTGTTGTAACCCCATTTTATTAAATTAATATCATTATGAAAACAAGATTAGCAATCGTTTTGACATTGGTACTGAATTCATGGATTATCATTGGTCAGAATCAGATCAAATTCAGACATAGCAGTAGCAATGATACGGCAACGATCCAATTGGCATCGGAAGCACAAGATGCTAACACCAACGTATTTCTATATGTCGAAGGAGAGGAAAAACGGCCAACAGCCAAGTTCCCTATTAGAATCGCCCAAGAAGGGCTGCAGAAATGGTATGCC
>CAVJQR010000256.1:0-3451 GCA_963651605.1 Agathobaculum sp. | reverse complement strand
GTTATGAATTGGGCAATATTGATGCTACTATTGCTGCTGAACGTCCGAAATTGAATCCTCATATTCCTGAAATGAAGCGTGTTTTGGCTAATGTTTTGAACACAGACGAAGACAATATCTCCATCAAAGCTACGACTACTGAAAAATTAGGATTTGTTGGAAAGCAGGAAGGCATGGCGGCTTATGCTACCGTCTTGATTACAAAATTGTAAATCATGTCGATCCTTACCGCCGTCTCTTGAAGAATTGTTTCATCCGTTCGGCGCATTCCTCTTCCAATACCCCCCGTTTGACAACCGCTTTCGGGTGGAATGCCTTGGGCGCATATTGACTGAATCCCCTTTTCTCGTCGGAAGCACCATAAACAATGGTCGATAATTGTGCCCAACCGATAGCACCAGCACACATGATACACGGCTCGACGGTGACATAAAGCGTGCAATTGTTCAGATATTTGGCCCCCAATACATTGGTGGCTGCCGTAATGGCTAACATTTCAGCATGGGCTGTTACGTCATTCAACCGCTCGCATTCGTTGTGGGCACGTGCGATGATCCGCCCATCGCATACGATGATAGCCCCCACCGGGATTTCACCTTCTTCTGCCGCAGCATCGGCTTCTTGCAGCGCTTGCCTCATAAAATAGTCATCATCGTATGGATTTATCATCGTCTCATTTCGTTTTCGTTGAACAATGTCGGATAGTCTTCCTCAAGAGTATGAATGATATGGGTCAAGATCGTTTCGCGATACCATCTTGATTTGTTGCCTATTTTATACTTCGAGAGGTAGCGTTGCACCGTTTTGTACTCATCCTCGTTAAGCATGAATGTGATTTTATGCACACGAGGGTGGTTCGGTTGCGCCGTTGAATATTTCTTTGTCCGCGGATTCATTTCACAAAAGTAATTCATTCCCCCGTAATAAAAAATATAAATGTTATATTTGTAGTGAATTAGAAGTGAATATGAAGGCAGGCAAGACGCAAACAGGGCGAGAAGGAGAGGCTGTGGCACGGGCTTTTTTGCAGCAAAAAGGCTATCAAGTGCTGCATACCAACTGGCGTTTTCACCATTATGAGCTGGATATTGTGGCGGTTCATGACGGCGAGTTGGTGATTGTTGAGGTGAAAACACGCTCGGAAGCTCCGTTGCTTGACCCTGAAGATGCTGTCAACGAGAAGAAAATCATGCGGACTGTTGCGGCAGCCGATGCTTACATGCGCAAATTTGAGTATGAGATGCCTGTACGTTTCGACTTGATAACCGTGTTGAAAGATGTTATGGGGTATCATATTCAAGAGCATATTGAGGATGCATTTTTTCCGCCTTGTCTATAAATATGGCAATGTAATTCGAATAAAGTATGAAGGAAAACGAGATAGAAAAACCGTGTATTGTACATTTGGACGAGGTGAACTCGACGAATGCCTACATTCAGTCCCTACCCAAAGAAGAGGCTTTGCCGAATGGCAGCTTGGTGTGGGCCGATTTTCAGACAGCGGGCCGTGGACAAATCGGCAATGTGTGGGAGTCGGCTGCCGGAGAGAACCTTACGTTCAGCATGATCTTTTACCCCTCTTTTTTGAAAGCCAACAACCAATTCCTGATTTCTCAAATTGTAGCGTTGAGCGTCAAGCAAGCGCTGGATAGCTATACCGATGATATTTCCATCAAATGGCCGAATGACATATATTGGAAAGACAAGAAAATCTGTGGCATGTTGATCGAAAATGATTTGGTGGGGCAGTATATTCATTCGTCAATTATCGGAATAGGGATCAATATCAACCAAGAAAAATTCTGCGGAGGCGCCCCCAATCCTGTCTCTTTGTCGCAAATTGTAGGGAAAAAGGTGGATGTTGAAGAGGTTTTGCGCCGTTTCTTAGAACCAATTTATGGTAATTATCTGAAATTGATGAATGAAGAAACAGATGAAATCCGCTGTCAATATCTTGATTCATTGTATCGGAAAGAGGGATTCTTCCTTTATAAAGACGCAGAAGGGGACTTCATGGCAGAGTTTGCCGGAATAGAATCGACCGGCCATCTGCTGCTCCGCGACAAAAATGGTCGTATGAGACGCTATGAATTTAAAGAGGTAAAATTTATAATACCAACAGCATAAATCTTAAAATAGGCATTGGGGCAGAAGGAAAAAGATACATTTTCATGAAATAACAGTAAATTTGCAGCCGATTCGTAGGCGATTGCATTCGTGCGTGAGTACGATTGTTGCAAGCCGACCGACTATCAGAAAGGAAATATCTATGGACATTCAGTCAGTGGCGACCCAAATGGTCGTGTTGTTCTTGCTTGTGATGGCAGGATTCATCTCGAGAAAAGTCAAGTTGATGGACGAGGCATTCGACCGCAAACTCTCCAATTTTGTGATTCAATTGACAGCTCCTTGTTTGATTATCTCATCGACGATGGGCGATACCATGCCCGATCGAAGTCATATCCTGCCCCTTTTGTTGGTAGGGGCCATTACATATACCATATTGATTTTCATGGCTTATCTCTTGCCGCATGTGATGCCGGTGGCAAAAGAGGAGCGGGGATTGTATAGTTTCATGCTTGCCTATGCGAATGTCGGCTTCATCGGTTATCCGATTATTGCCTCGATTTTTGGGCAAAGTTCGGTGTTTTATGCTTGTATTCTGAATGTTCCGAACACTATTACCGTCTTTATTTGGGGCGTGATGTTCGTTCAAGGGCGATCGATGGGGCGTTTTGATTGGCACTTGTTGCATTGTCCTTCGCTGATAGCCACCTATTTGTCGGTGGCTATTGTCTGCTTCGGCTGGCATGCTCCTCAATTCATTGCCCAGCCATTTACGCTTCTTGGCAATATGACGGTGCCCGCTTCGTTGCTTGTCATCGGATCGAGCATTGCAGCCATGCCACTCCGGCGGATGACGGGTTGCCGCGGTTCGTACGTTATGTGCTTTTTCCGTCTGTTGGTGATACCGGTCGTTATCTTCTACGTGATACGTCTTTTGGGCTTCGATCCACACATTGCCGCTATCAATGCCGTGCTGGTGGGTATGCCGGTGGCCTCGTTCGGCACGATGTTCTGCATCAAATATGAGCGGGATGTAACACGTATGGCGCAAGGGACGTTCCTTTCCACGCTGTTGTCGGTGTTGAGCATTCCGCTTCTTGCCATGCTTTTGAAATAAAATATTCAGTGCTTGAAAAAGTTTCTCCCGAGAAAACTGCAGTTTACTCCAGAATGAACTCGAGTTTTCCCCCGAATGAACTGCAGTTTTGTCGGCATAAAACTCCGGTTTGATCTTGAAATGTTTTTGTGAAACTCGGTAGGAATAAAAACAAAAGAGGGAAACACTTGACGTATTTCCCTCGGATGCTCTTCTTCTTGGACTTGAACCAAGGACCCTCTGATTAACAGTCAGATGCTCTAACCAACTGAGCTAAAGAAGAATAAT
>CAVJQR010000255.1:0-3459 GCA_963651605.1 Agathobaculum sp. | reverse complement strand
CATTTATAAACTATCAGTACATTATCAACTTATAATTTATTTTTAGCGGACAGCAATAATAAATATATAAGGATGAATCGTTTATCTATTTATAAGACTATTTTCTTTGTTACTGCTGTTTGAGGTTGCAGAAAAAACACTATTTTTGTAAAGAACCGTAGTGGATGGTGGAAAAAGGGCTTACGTCGGGCGGCTTTTCTCCGTGCCAACCATGGAAAACATCCGTTTATTCTATTTGTAGTGTTAGGAATATGGCAACCGAAAAGATCTTAAATATCGAGACAATCCCTGAATATAATGACTTTTTAGGGGTTGAGACAAAACACCCCTTGGTCAGCGTCATCGATTTGTCGAAGGCAAAGCCGATGTTGCATATGCGTCAAACATTCAGTTTTTATGCGATTTTCCTCAAAGAGATAAAGAATTGTGATCTGACATATGGCTTGCAACAGTATGATTATCAAGAGGGATCGATCGTATGCTTGGCACCTGGACAGGTGATAGGCATCAGAGACACGGGTGAAATGTTTCAGCCCAGGGGATTGGCTCTCTGCTTTGATCCGGAACTGATTCGTGGAACGCGGCTCGGGCGCAATATTGGCGAATATACCTATTTCTCGTATGAGGTGAATGAAGCGGTGCATCTTTCAGACCATGAAAGGGCTTTGTTTGTCGATTGTTGGACAAAGATCAAAGAAGAGCTGGAATATGCCACCGATCGTTTTAGCAAACGGTTGATTACAAACAATATAGAACTGTTGCTCGACTATTGTATGCGCTTTTACGAACGGCAGTTTATGACACGTCATTCCGCCAATAAAGATATCTTGATCCGGTTCGAGTCGTTGTTGAATGATTATTTTGTCTCGGGTAAAGCAGAAGAAAACGGTCTTCCGTCGGTCAAGTATTGTGCTTCGGAATTGTGCTTGTCGCCCAACTATTTCGGTGATTTGATAAAGCGTGAAACAGGAAGAACGGCACAAACGTATATTCAATATAAGGTAATGGACATTGCGAAAGAACGAATCATGAACCCGCAGTATTCGATCTCGCAGATTGCTTACGAGTTGGGTTTCCGTTATCCGCAACATTTCACGCGACTGTTTAAAACCATTGTCAAGCAAACCCCTAACGACTATCGGAAGCAGGGGCTGACGGCATAGGGGTAGATTGTAGAAAATATTCATAAAAAGATGGATTATATGAGAAAATTGAGTACATTGATCGTAGGGGCCATGCTTCCTCTTGCGTTGTTTGCTCAACGAAACGAGGTTACCCTGGCAAAGAATTGGAAATTTACCAAAGGCGATGTGCCGGAGGCAGTGAAAGAATCGTTCGACGATCGTAGTTGGCAGAGTGTGTCAGTGCCACACGACTGGGCTATTTATGGGCCTTTTGACCGTGCAAACGACTTGCAAGAGGTGGCTATCATCCAAAACCTTGAGAAAAAAGCAACGGTGAAGACAGGGCGTAGCGGTGGTTTGCCCTATGCCGGAGTGGGGTGGTATCGTACTACCTTCACCGCTCCTTCAGGCAAAGTCGCCAATTTGGTGTTCGATGGGGCCATGAGCGAGGCCAAGGTCTACGTCAATGGCTCGGAAGTCTGTTTTTGGCCTTATGGCTACAATAGTTTTTATTGTGATGTCACTCCCTTCTTGAATAAAGACGGAAAGGCCAATACGTTGGCAGTGCGACTGGAAAATCTTCCCGAATCCTCGCGTTGGTATCCGGGAGCCGGACTCTTTCGGCATGTACATTTGGTGACGACAGACGAGGTGCATGTTCCGATATGGGGCACCCAACTGACGACTCCTCACGTGGCTTCTGATTTTGCATCGGTAAAGTTGAAAACAAAGGTGCAAGGCGATGCCGGAAAAGAGATTCGCATCGTGACGGAAATCGTGGCACCCGATGGTAAGGTGGTAGCTAAAAAGGATAATACGACCAAAGTGAACCATGGCGAACCTTTGGAGCAAAACTTTATTGTTGAGGCACCTCAACTGTGGTCGCCCGAGAGTCCGACACTCTATAAAGCTGTTTCTACTCTTTATTGTGAAGGAAAGAAAACCGATGAATATACAACGCGATTCGGTATTCGTTCGATCGAGATTATCGCGGACAAGGGCTTTTATCTGAATGGGAAACATCGCAAATTTCAAGGAGTCTGCAACCATCATGATTTAGGGCCGTTGGGTGCGGCTGTCAATGTGGCGGCATTGCGCAGACAATTGACCTTGTTGAAGGATATGGGGTGCGATGCCATCCGAACTTCGCATAATATGCCGGCGCCGGAGTTGGTGGAATTGTGTGACGAAATGGGCTTCATGATGATGCTTGAACCCTTCGATGAATGGGATATTGCAAAGTGTGCAAATGGCTATCACCGCTTCTTCCAAGAGTGGGCCGAGAAGGATATGGTAAACATGCTTCACCAGTACCGCAACCATCCGTCGGTGGTGATGTGGAGTGTCGGCAATGAGGTGCCCACGCAATGCAGTCCGGAGGGGTATAAAGTGGCCTCTTTCTTGCAGGATATTTGCCATCGTGAAGATCCGACCCGCCCCGTTACGAGCGGAATGGATCAGGTGTCATGTGTTTTGGCCAATGGCTTTGCTGCCTTGATAGACGTACCGGGCTTGAACTATCGCGATCAACGCTATGTGGAGGCCTACGAAAAATTGCCGCAAAAGATCGTGTTGGGATCGGAAACGGCCTCGACAGTCAGTTCGCGCGGCATCTATAAATTCCCTGTAGAGTTGAAAAAATCGGTTACTTACGACGATCATCAATGTTCGGGGTATGATACGGAAGCTTGCTTCTGGTCGAATGTTCCGGATGAAGATTTCGCTTTGGCCGACGATTATCCATGGACAATCGGACAATTCGTTTGGACCGGTTTCGACTATTTGGGCGAGCCCTCGCCCTACGATACAGATGCTTGGCCCAATCACAGTTCGATGTTTGGTATCATTGATTTAGCCTCTTTGCCCAAAGATCGTTTTTATCTTTACCGAAGCATATGGAATAAAGAAGCCAATACATTGCATGTTTTGCCGCATTGGACGTGGCCGGGCCGTGAAGGAGAGAATACTCCCGTATTTGTTTACACCAACTATCCGTCGGCCGAGCTATTTGTTAACGGAAAGAGTTATGGAAAGCAGCGTAAATTGTCGGCCTCGGAAGCTAAAGCGTTGCAGGGAACAGATTCTTTGTGGCTGCAGCGTCGCTATCGATTGATGTGGACCGATGTTCCATACGAGGCGGGCGAATTGAAAGTGGTTGCATACGATAAGAACGGGGCGAAAGCAGAAGAGAAGATCATCCATACGGCCGGCAAGCCACATCATATTGAATTGGTGGCGGACCGTACGCAACTTTCAGCGGATGGTCAGGATCTTTCTTATGTGACGGTGCGCATTGTCGATAAAGAGGGTAACCTTTGCCCGGCCGACGATCGTA
>CAVJQR010000254.1:0-3462 GCA_963651605.1 Agathobaculum sp. | reverse complement strand
TACCTGCACCATCTGATAAAAGTGGACGAAATAGTGGGATTGCAGATCGCCTCGATCCACAATCTGGCATTCTATCTTTGGCTCGTAAAAGAGGCGCGCAAGCATATTATCGCCGGCGACTTCGCCACATGGAAAGCAAAAATGGTAGTGCAAATGAACAATCGCATCTAAGGTTATGAAATGGAAGCTTACACGAATAGATTGGTACATCATCAAGCAGTTTTTGGGAACATATATATTTGCCATCCTGCTGATTATAGCTATTTCGGTAGTATTCGACATCAATGAGAAAATCGACAAATTCCTCAAGCCGGAAGTACCGCTCTCGGCTATCGTTTTCGACTACTATCTGAATTTCATCCCCTACTTCGTCAATCTGTTCAGTCCGCTGTTTACCTTCATTGCTGTGATATTTTTCACTTCGAAGCTGGCTGACCACTCGGAGATCATCGCGATGTTGGCCAGCGGAATAAGCTTCAAACGGCTGATGGTGCCCTATGCTATCTCGGCCGCCATCATCGCTTTTTTCACATTCATATTGAATGCGTTCGTCATTCCTCCGGCCAATCGTACACGAATCGACTTCCAAAACAAATATATCAAGAACAAGGCGGTGGAATATGCCCGCAATGTGCAGCTGGAAGTTGAGCCGGGTACCTTTGCTTATTTCGACCGTTACGATGCACGTTCGAACATGGGCTATCGCTTTTCGCTGGAGCAATTCGACGGGAAACGGCTGATTTCCCGCCTGACGGCCAATTCTATCAAGTACGACACGCTCTATCATTGGCAGGTGATCGACTATGTTATCCGCGATTTCGACGGGATGCGTGAACATATCTCCTCAGGTTCGAGAAAAGACACGACGTTGACCATCGTGCCTTCCGACTTTCTTATCTCCGTAAATGACTGTGAAAAGATGACCTCTCCGCAGTTGCATGAGTATATTCAACGGCAACAGAAACGAGGTATCGGCAATATTCAGACGTTCGAGATCGAATACCACAAGCGATATGCCACGATCATGGCGGCTTTTATCCTGACATGTATCGGCGTGTCACTCTCCTCGAGAAAGGTGAAAGGCGGCATGGGGCTGAACATCGGTATCGGCATCGGCCTTAGTTTCTCCTACATCTTGTTCATGACCATCACCTCGACCTTTGCCATCAGTGGGGCAGTCAGTCCGATGATCGCCTCGTGGATTCCAAACATCCTCTACTCGTTCATTGCCATCTACCTCTACAACAAGGCACCTAGATAAGCATCAAGGGGCCGACTCCTCGCCCGTATCCTCCAAATAGTGGAGAGCGGGCCCCGTGATATGCACCTGCCGGGGCGAGACACCTGCAGCCTCATCAGCCGTAATCCGCCCACGCTCCAACATTCGCCGGAGCAGCAAATCGAAGAAAGCATCGTTCGACTCCTTGAGGTTTCGCCCATCAAAGCTATATTTGAAGTGCTTCGGCCGGGGGATGATGCTAGCCATATAGATGGATTCAGCCAAGGTCAGCTCGGAAGGCTCCTTGGCAAAATAGAAATGCGAGGCTTCTGCCGCCCCATAGATGCCCGGCCCCCACTCGGCAATGTTCAAATATACCTCAAACATTCGCTCTTTCGACGTCAGGCCATTCTCTTCAATCAGCCAGACGATCAGCATCTCTTCGAGTTTTCGGGCAATGGTTTTCTTTCGGCTGAGGAAGACATTCTTCACCAATTGCATGCTCAACGTGCTGCCTCCACGAACGAAACGATGCTCTTTCAAGTCTTGAATCAACGATTCCTGTATGGCACTCATGATGAACCCTCGATGCTGAAAGAAACCGGCATCCTCTGATTGCATGATGGCCAACGGCAGATAGCGCGAGATAGTGTATAACGGTCTGAAATAGGCATAGGAAGGACCGACTTCAAAACGCTTGACCGGCTCGCCATTTTCATAGGCCGTATATTCGAAAGGCTCGTTCATCTTGGCGAGATCGGTCTCACCAAAGGCATCAATCCGGAAATCTTTTCCTTTCTTCAGTTCCGAGTTGAATGTCAAACCATCCAGATTTCCACCATCGGCATGCAAAGCAAATTGGTAAGAGAGCGAGCCCGACACCTGCAACCCTTGCAGATTAGGGAACAACCCTCCGGGCAACGAAGCGAAAAGATCCCGAGCAGGGAAATCCATCTTCCTGACCGAGGCCGTCACCTTCCAGCTTGTATCGCGCTCAATCCTCACGTATGGATGAAAATCGAGGCGGTTGAAATGGATCGATGTTGCGCTGTCTATCTCGAAATAGTCCGGTCCGATATCCACACAACCCTCCACCGCACCCCGATCCAACCAAACCGTATCGGGTGAAATGGCCGCATGATAGAGACGCAAGCCGCTGACCGCCATCTTTCCTTGCAGCCGAAGCGGATCGGCAGCTGCCGACATCGCTTGCATTTGCACCTGCAAGGTATCGAACATCACATCGGCCCCCCACCGGTAAGTAAGGTAGGGAAGTGCCACATCGGCCGCGCCTTGCGGGGAAAGCGAAAGGCTCAACTCGTGCGACGACGGGTTGATCCGTCCCTCACAACGCCATTCGGACGTGCGGCCCTTCTCATGGCTGAGGAGGGTGGTCTGCAACTTTCCTTCCTTTGTCGAGAGCTTCGGAAGCTGCAGCTGCCACACATCGGAATCCATCTCGCAGACAACTGCCACACGTTGTAAGGAGGCTTGTTGCGGCAACAGGCGAAACATCCCTCTCAGCAGGCGATTGACGTCGTGGGCATAGTCGCGTTTCGACAGATCTTGTTCCTCTTTTCGGGCCGTATTTGCTTTACGGCGAAACCATACGTCCCAATTGGACGCGCCGTTCTTCTTCACCAAATGCAAACGGACATTGCTTCCCGTCACCTCTTCCAACGAAGGGCGAAGCCGAAGCCCTTGAAACAGATCCAGCTTCAAGTCCAACGTATCGACAAAAAGCAGCGTATCCGAAGCCGAAGGGTATAGGGAAAGTCCTCTGATAGAGAAGCGGTTCCAGTCGGAGAAGCCCATGTTGCGACAGGTGTAGACGATGCCCCGCCTGGAAGCCTCGCGCGAAACCCACGATTGCATATATGATTTGAGGAAAAAGAATGCGGACAGTCCCACAACGGCTGCCATGCATCCGACAAAGAGCAGGATCTTCTTCAACACGCTCCTGCCACTACTTATTTTTCTGCCCATTACCTTTTATTTGACACAAAATTAGGGAAATTTCTGTGGTCTATACCTTTGTATAAGAATTATTATTATATTTGGGATCAAGTTAACATAAAATTTGAATCGGTCGTCAGAGACCTATTTCTTTGTTTTGGGCATTGTCCGGACAAAAACATCCGACAATGGGAAAAACAGTTCGGGGCTTCGCCGCAGTTTTCTCCCGAGTAAACTGCAGTTCATTCGGGAGAAAACTCGAGTTCACTCGGGGGAAAACTGCAGTT
>CAVJQR010000253.1:0-3527 GCA_963651605.1 Agathobaculum sp. | reverse complement strand
AATCAACGATAACAAGGGAAGGATTCCTATAAAAAAAGAAGAAACGGTGAAGCATCGCGCTGAACCGTTTCCACATTTAACCGTTTTAAACAAAAAGAAAAAGTTTAAGTTAAGGTTTATCGTTGCAATTCTTTGTTTATGTAAAATATGATTCCAAAAGCTATCATGAATTGAATAGCGAACAAATGTAACAAAAAAATTGACAGAAATCAAAGACTATGTCTTTTTTTTGTATTTTTTTATTTTTGAAAAAAATTCTGACACATATCAGCTTGGCTGAATGTTTCGATAAAAAATAGAGGCTGATGGCAATATTCGATTTGAACATATTGGGCTGTGGCTCTGCACTGCCCACTTTGAGACACAACCATTCTTCACAAATCATCGATTTGAGAGACAAACTTTATATGATCGATTGTGGAGAAGCCACCCAGCTGCAAATGCGAAAGATGCATATTAAATTCAGCCGACTGAATCATATTTTCATTTCTCATCTGCATGGCGACCATTGTTTCGGATTGCCGGGACTGATTTCAACCTTGGCTTTACTCGGACGAAACGGCGACCTGTTCGTCTATGGTCCGGCCGAAGTGGGCGAATATATCGAATCGATCATGAAAACATTTGGCCGGGGCATCCCTTTTCAAGTACGATTCAAGGCAGTCGACACGAACCAATACGATCTGGTGATGGAGGATCGCTCGCTCTCCGTCTATGCCATCCCCATGAAGCATCGGATACCTTGTTGCGGATATCTGTTCGAAGAGAAACCTCGCTCGCCTCATATCATCCGAGAAATGATAGACTTCTATCACGTCCCCGTTTCTCAAATCGAAAAAATCAGACAAGGTGCAGATTTTATTACCGAAGAGGGGGAATTCATTCCGAACAATCGCCTGGTTCGCCCCGCCGACCCTGCCAAGCGCTATGCCTATTGCTCAGATACGGCCTACTATCCCAAGATCGTTTCCTATATAGAAGGTGTGGACTTACTCTACCACGAAGCGACATTCATGGAGGCCGATTCGGCAAAAGCCTATGAAACATTCCACTCAACCACAAAACAAGCTGCCACAATCGCCCGCGATGCCCATGTCAAACGATTGATGATAGGCCACTATTCTGCCCGTTACGATGAGATAACACCCCTAAAAAATGAGGCTGACGAGATATTTCCCAATACAATTCTTGCCAATGAAGGCGTTACAGTAAGTTTATAACAACAAGAAAAGAAGTGATCATTGCATTATTATAATAAACCAATAGCACATAAAAAAGCCCTACAATTCCGAAGAACCATAGGGCTTTTATGGAAGCAGAGCGGAAGACGGGACTCGAACCCGCGACCCTAACCTTGGCAAGGTTATGCTCTACCAACTGAGCTACTTCCGCATTACTTAAAACGGTTAATGATCTCTATCATTCCCGATTGCGATTGCAAAGGTAGATAAATATTTCAAACGAGCAAACTATTTTGCAATTTTTTTAATTAGAAACATATAATTTATTTCCGTTCACCGATACATTGTATCGCTTAAGTCCCTGTGTGGCTGGTCCTTTTAGAACAGCTCCTGCATTTTCATAAATTCCAAATTCCGAACCGCAATTGGGACAAATTGCCTTAATATGGTTATCATCCACATCAACACGAACCGAGGCCTTGACCTCATGCGGACAAGCCAAATCGTAAGCATGATAGCCGTCGTATGCATAATAGACCAAAACGCCACCCAACCCGGTACGTTCAATAGCCGACAAACTTGAAGTCTGTCCATAAATAAATTTTTTATATGACATCAAAGACTTCAAATCTTTATCTTCATATGACAAGTCAAGCTCCAAATAGACCGGGTAGGTTGGAAAATAATTCTGCTCTGTCTTGGTACATGCTGCGACAAGCATCAAAAGAAAGAAAAGCCAAGGGCGGGTTCTCATACACATTTATGCTTTCTTTAATAATGATTCTTCGGCAGCATTCACACGTTCAAAGTGAAAATCCTCAATCACTTTCTGCATTAATGCAGAAATAGCATTGTTGCACAAATTACCGATGCTTCCTTCATGCGTATGATGGATATCTTTATTCGGAACGAATTTCCCCTCCTCAATAGCCAATCCTACTTGCTTGTATGCGTCGCGGAAAGGAACTCCCGACAAAACCAGACGGTTTACTTCCTCCACACTGAACATAGGGCCATACTTTTCGTCATCCAAAATATGTTCGTTCACCTTCACTTGACGCATCATATGGGTTACCATACGCAAACAATCTTCCAATTCTGAAAAAGAGGGCAAGAACATTTCTTTAATAATCTGCAAATCACGGAAATATCCAGAAGGAAGATTATTAAAAATCATTGTAATCTGATTGGGCAATCCTTGAATTTTGTTGCATTTGGCACGAGTCAGTTCAAACACATCCGGGTTCTTCTTATGAGGCATGATACTTGATCCGGTTGTAAACTGATCAGGAAGTTTGATAAATCCAAAGTTCTGACTACTGAACATACATGAATCAAACGCCAACTTTGCCAAAGTTCCTGCAATACCGGCCATGGCATAAGCAACCGTTCGCTCCATCTTTCCACGCCCCATCTGTGCATAAACAACATTGTAATCCATAGAGTCAAAACCTAACAAATCAGTTGTCATCTGACGATTCAACGGGAAAGATGATCCATATCCGGCAGCCGATCCCAACGGATTACGGTTACAAATCTTATAAGCTGCCTGAAGGAGCTGCATATCATCTACTAAGCTTTCGGCATAAGCTCCAAACCAAAGGCCAAAGGAAGAAGGCATTGCTATTTGAAGATGCGTATAACCCGGCATCAATACTTGCTTATAGCGCTCGCTCTGTTCTTGCAAAACCGAGAACAATTCCTCTACCATATGTACAATAGTCTGAATTTCAGCACGAGTATAAAGTTTCAGGTCCACCAGAACTTGGTCATTGCGTGAACGACCACTGTGAATTTTCTTACCAATATCCCCCAACTTGCGAGTCAACATCAATTCGACTTGAGAATGGACATCTTCAATGCCTTCCTCAATAACAAAGTCTCCTTTGTCAGCTATTTCGTATATATTTTTCAATTCATGGAGAAGAATTTTCAATTCATCAGCTTGCAACAACCCAATGCTTTCAAGCATGGTAATATGAGCCATAGAACCCAACACATCATATTTGGCTAAATAGAGATCCATTTCGCGGTCTCTACCAACTGTGAACACATCGACTTCATGATCGACTTGTACATTTTTCTCCCATAGTTTTTGTGCCATGATTATTCTATTTTAGAAGTTATGAGATAATAAAATAAAAAAATTGGAAGTGGAGAGCCGTTTCCTACCAACTTGACACTCCTCTTCCAATTCAAATTATATCAATAAGGCAATGATACCAACACATCTGAGATGCGATTTACGGCTTCTTGCAAAGGTTTCTCAACCATCGGTTTAATAAATGGATTGAGTTCTGCCCGCGCTGTGAGTCGCACCCGAGTATCCATCTCCCCTACTTGTTT
>CAVJQR010000252.1:0-3558 GCA_963651605.1 Agathobaculum sp. | reverse complement strand
TGCAAAGGGAAATATATCAAGATCAAGTATATCACACAGTTGCCCGTAGGAAGTATCCCAAGTTTCGTATTCTTCTGCAACTTGCCGCAGTGGATAAAAGATCCTTATAAACGATTCTTGGAAAATAAGATTCGTGAAAATTGGGATTTCACCGGGACTCCGATCAATATCTTTATTCGCGAAAAGTAAAGATTTAGGAGGCAATCATAAAAAACGAAGGTGGATGAATAGCGAAAAAACTAACTCATCCACCTTTGTTTTTGTCAATTATCTGTCAACTATCAACGATTCTCCTATAATGGCAAACCAACAATCGGCCCGCCTCATCATGTAGATGCATGCCATTCCCTTCGCAATAGCGGAAAAGCGAGCAATCTGCGCATATTCCATCCTTCGCCCAAGAACGATCGCGGTAGGGTTCAAACCGCTCATTCCACACTGTCAGAAAGTTGTCTTTATAGATATTTCCCTGATGAAAGTTGGCACGTATGCTTGGGCAACCTGAGATCGAACCATCAATCAAGACCGAGGCCGTATCAATTCCTGCATGACATTCATAAAAACCATCTCGTACTTCGCTTTCATAATTGCCCAAGAATCCCTCACATCCATAGCTTACTTTTATCTTTCCCTCCCGACGTGTATCGCGAATGAAGTTCAACACTCGTGTAAATTGTTCGTTATTCAGCTGAAGTTCCGGCATTTGTGCCGCTCTTCCTACCGGAAAGATCGTAAACAACCGCCAGCGTTTTACGCCGTTTTCAATCAAGAATGCCTTGAACGGTTCCAACTCGTCAATATTCTGTCCATTGACACAAGTCACCACATCCCAAACAATCTCCTTCTCTTGGCTCAACATCCGTATGGCGGCCAACGCATTCTCAAAACTTTGCGAGTGGCGACGAAGCCAATTGTGGGCTTTTTCGAATCCGTCCAGGCTGATTGTTGCCGTATGCATCCCCGCCGCCAAAAGAGAATCCAACCGTTCTCGTGTCATATAGAGGCCATTGGAAACAATCCCCCAAGGAAAGCCCCGACGATAAAGCTCGATACCACACTGTTCAATATCGGGACGGACCAATGCCTCGCCTCCGGTGAAGATCACCAATACCTTATGCGGATCGACCGAAGGAGTGATCTCGTCTACCACCCGCAAGAAATCTTCCACCGGCATATCGGGGTACAATGATGAGACCCGACAATCGCTTCCACAATGACGACACGCCACATTGCAGCGAAGTGTACACTCCCAAAAGAGCGTGCGTAGCTCATGCAACCGGACCCTGTTCCGGTGCATTTTCCGATACAGTTCCAATCCAATCCGTTTGCGAAGCCCGATTTCTTTATTCATCTGCTTTCTGTTCTTCCATTTGGATGTCTACTTCCTTTTCTACCTTACCCGAATACCAACCTTTGGCCCCTTGGTATTCATCGTCGGCAATGTGCACATCGAGTTCTTTTGTTTGGTAGGAACCATTCGCCTCGCCATCAACATCTTTTGCTTCAATGCGTAATTGGGTCGCAGGGAAAGAGGTACTATTCAGTTGATACTTTCCGCTTTCATCCGTTGTCGCCTTCCCCATCGCCTCATCATTTGAAGAGAGCGTCACTTGAATGCCGGGAATAGCCTTGCCATCCATCGACTTCACACTCCCTTTGAAAGAGAAATCAGCATGCGGTGTTCCATATTCTACTCCTTCTTCTCCACAACTATTGAACCCGAGGAGCGCCAATGAACCGGCAATGACTGCATTCAACACCATCAAAAAACCCTTTTTAATATGGATAACTCTCATAACCAAATTGTATATTTTGTTTTACGTAACCTTTTCCTATACATAAACCTTCCGAGGTTCTCTCTAAAGGGATTTCATCAAAATGGATAGCGACAGAATCCTCGGGCACGTTTTGTGTCCAACCGGTCTCATACCCTTTCACGGCCGAGGTATAGAGTACAAGTGAATCACCCTCGCTCGGTTGTTTCTCATAAGTGAATGAATAAGCGCCGTTTTCATCAGTGATAGCCAAGAAGTCTGAGGGCTGCCGGCCATTTGTCTTCTTGTCTGTCAAATAGACCAACACCACTCCTCGCCCATTCTCGTTAGTAACCTTACCCGAGATGTAGTAGCGCACGTATGGTTCTGTCCATTGCTCTTGAAAGGGTACAAGAGTAATCGTCAAGGGCAGTGTAGCCTTCCCATAATAGTCTCCATCCGAACCCTCAAATGTGGCATCCTTAAACGATACGATACCGCATTGATCGGCATATTCATTCAGACTATCTCGTACTTGCCATTGCGCTTCATAATCGCGCACCTCCATGACATACTTAATCCAAACGAATTGCCCGTTTTCATCGCTTCTCAACGTATCCCCTGTAAGGTAGTTGTAAGGAAAATCAGCTTTTGTAAAGATCACTTTCCTATTCGGAAGTTCTTCTCCTTGAGCATTCCGAACAACGCCGTTCACCACATACGAAGCCGATGGAAAGGTCTCTATGATGGGCTTCTCCTCTTCATTTTGCTCTTCCATACATGAGAACTGGCATCCTGCAATCAACAGACAGATCCACTTTTGCCATTTATACCTTGCAGCATTTTTCCGATATCTATCCATGAGTCCTCCTCTTTTTATAAAAAGAAGATGCAAGTATAGCTCAAAATGCTGCAAGTTGTCTATAAAAAGTCACACATTCTTTACACTTCATCCAAATTTTTCTCAACAGCCTCTTCCCAGTTGCCATCAATATTCAAATTAAAGTTCGTGTCGATCACGTTCGGCGTATATAACGTTCCCGTATAGCGGGTTATTTTGTTCCGATAGATGGGGACTTGACGAATCACCTTTTGCCGAACTACCAGCTCCGATTCCCCACGCGCTGCCAGTGTCATCGTCGTAATTGCAGCGTCTGTACTCGGTACAAACGTATAAAGAATATGCGAAATACGGGCATCAGCTGCATGCTCTTCCGTTGTGAATTGATGAGTGTAAGGGATCTCTATCGTAGTACTCCCCGCATTTCCGTCCAAGATAGAAAGCGTATTGTAATAACCGCTGGAACTGATCGTAAAATCTTTGACTTCTGCCGGAACAGCATCTATCGGACAAAACTCAATACCTGCAATCACACGTTTCAATGTCACGTCAATGGTTTGGTCGTTATCCGTTACCGTAATCTCAATCTCATCGGTCCCCCAAAACGTATCCTTTATTGTCGGGAAGGTCAACAAGTTGGTTGTTTCACTGAATGTTGCATTGGTTACAGCATGCGCTACGAAACACGCCTTGTAGGTTCCGGGGGTGATTCCATCTTTCACTTGCAACAACACCTCGCCATTCTCCCCTGATTGTGGAGTAATAGATTGATGTTTGACCAATGAATTGTCGTCATTCCGATAGAGTGCATACTCAATTCGCGTAATCTCCGTTGTTGGGGTTGCCGGTTCCGTTTGTGAATCGCCCCCTCCATTCGGGTCGGTATCCGATTTCGTCATCGGATCGGCGGGCAATCCTTCCGGCATATTCTTCGTCAATGGAAAAGAGGAAATCTCTTGCCGC
>CAVJQR010000251.1:0-3561 GCA_963651605.1 Agathobaculum sp. | reverse complement strand
GTACCAGGCCCGCGAATAATCGTTGGCGTTCATTGAGACACGACCTCGGGTAAACTTCAGATCGCCGTCGGGAGAAAAGATATTATACAAAAGATCGTCTTGCTCTTGGCGCGTGAGCAGATTGAAAGCATCCCAATCCAATTCGTTGAAAGTGGTGCCAAAGCCTACAAATTTGACGCCACGGCGTTCGGCATCGATCGTAAGGATGGCTTCGCCTTCTGCCTTTGTTGACAAAGCAGTCTGACCTTTCGCCCACGATGCGGCCTCGGTCGTTGTGTAGGAAGTGACGCGTTGTGCCTCCACAGACGAGGCAAACAACAGCACAAGTGCGGATAGTACTAATTTCTTCATGGTTCAATATACTAAAAATTTACTGTTTATCTACTGCTGTTCTCGTGTTCATTCTTCTCCATTTTCGGTATGAGACAATGCCCAATAGAAGTACAACCACCAATGCCAAGAGCAAGTAGGCGAAGATGGCACCGACCTGATCGTTCTCTCCATACGAGTGCATGCCGCTCAAGAAGTAATTCACACCGAAGAAGGTCATCAAGACGGAAGAAAAGGCCAAGACGGACAAGAAATTGAATCGCCATATCGAATACCAACGGCGCACCAAACGGAGATGCTCGAGCAGGGCATAGACCACCACCGTGATCAACGCCCATGTCTCTTTCGGATCCCATCCCCAATAACGTCCCCACGATTCGTTGGCCCAAATAGCACCGAGGAAGGTGCCGACCGTCATCAACGCCAATCCAATCAAGAGCGACATTTCATTGACAAGGGTCAGTTCGCGGACACGCTGCTCCAATTCGATGCGGTTCTTCTCGTTGGTGGACGAAAATATAACGAGGTTCGTGATTCCCAATAAGCAACATATCCCAAAGAAGCCATAAGCCAAGACGATAACCGCCACATGAAACATCAGCCAGGGCGACTTCAATACGGGCACCAGCGGACTGATTTGTGGATCCATCCAACTAAGGCCTGAGACAAACAAGATGACGCCTCCGAAAAGGGTGGCCAATGCCATGGTGATCGCACTCCGGCGGAAGAACAACAGGCCGCCGGCCACCGTTGCCCATGCCACGTAAACCATCGTCTCGTACGAGTTGCTCCAAGGCGCATAGCCGGCAATATACCAGCGAACGCCCATGCCATATGTATGAAAAAGAAAGACAACCGTAGCGGCTACGGCCAACAGTCGGGTGAGATAACGCCATAGCGGACGGGCGCGGAAGAGCGTAGCAAAGGTCGCCACCAGCAACAACCCTCCAAAGATCAGGTAGCCGATCTTGCAGAGGCGGAAGATATCCATTCGGTTGTAGGTGATCTCGGCCTGCATCTTCTTCGGACCGATATCCAAATCCTTGCACTTGGCCTGTTGATATTTTCCTATCATCGCCAACACCTCATCGGCTTTCTTCCAGTCATGACTCTTGAGGGCCGCCTGTACTTCGTTCATATACCAAACAAAAATCTTGGTGACAAACGCATAGTCTTGGCCTGTATAGACGGAAAGATCTTCGCCGGGTGCATACCAACGATGGGTAGGATCGTCCTCTTTGGGGAAGATTTTTATCAGTTGGGCGGAGAGTAACAGATGGAGAATATTGGCCTGCTCATCGAGTTTGATCAGATCTTTGTCGAAGCGGGTGCGCTCGTTCGGCATCTTATTGTAAGCCTCTTCCACTCCTTTCTGTAGTTTATAGGCTCCCGAGGGTTCGAACAGTTGAACGTAACTGCAAGCCTTCTGCGGAAGATCGTAACGGGAAGCGATCTCCTTGCTCGAATAGGAAATGAGGGGGACGCGCATCCACATATCGGGCAGTGCCAAGAGACTGAGCAAGAACTGGTCGGAATTGAGCTTGCTGAAGTGATCTTTCTTATGTAATTTGCGTAAAACTTCCGACGAGAAGGTGTTCATCGGAATCATTCGTCCGTTCTCCGACTGGATAGGCAATGCACCAAAAGCAGCGGCGTGCCGAGGATCGACCGCAAACTGCTGCAAGGCTTCGCCCAACTTCATCATGCCCGCCGACTCTTGTGCCCTACCCGAGAGAGGAAGAAGGGCAAAAGCAAGGCAAAGCATCAACCCCGCAGCGCGCATAGATGCCAACGCTCGGCTCAGATGACGGAAGCGGGAACGGGGGCCGAAGAGCGTCAACAAAAAACCGATGAGCAAAAGCGCATAGCCCGTATAGGTGATGTTGCGCCCCACAACATCGCGATTGACAGACAACACCGTTCCTTTCTCGTCGGTATCATACGAAGCTTGAAAGAAACGGTAACCGTCCAGATCGAGCGTATTGTTCATAGAGATCAATTCTTCTGTCGTCTTTCCATTACGATGGATCAACACCCGGCTCTCGAACGAGGAGGGACTGGCCGAGCCGGGGTAGCGTGTCAATGTAAAACGAACCAGTTCGACCTCGAAAGGGAGGGTATGGAAATAGGTTTTACGTGTCGTCTGCACGGCTATCCGATCCGTCGATTCACCCTCGCGGATATGCATCAGTCCCTCTTCGCTGAAGAGGTGCGAGTAGAAAGCTCCCGCCAAGATGATGATAAAGGCAAAGTGAACGACCGGCATGCCCCACTTCTTCTGCCGGAAAAGCTGATGCTTTCGAGCAAGAAAGAGGAAGTTAAGCACCATGCCAAACTGCAAAAGAATAAACAACGGAGAGTAGTAAACCCACATTTTTGCCGTTGCCGTACCCGCATATTTCTCAATAAAGGTAGCAGCGGCCAAGCCAATGGCATAAACCATCAGCAGGATGAGTGACGTTTTATAAGATGCAAGAATCGAAGTCCATGAGTGTTTCATAAGCCAAACTGTTTCATTATTTGTATGCCTGAGGAGAAGAGTCGAAGTCCTTTCCCGGCAAGAGGTCTCAAAGATACAGATTTAGCCTTGATACAACAATAGTTTCAAACACTTTTGATGAAAGGATTTTGCAAGATGTGGACTATAAAAAGGGATGGCGAAGAAGAGGTTGGTACAAAAAAATAATAAGAGGCGGCCCTCACGGGTTGCCTCTTATTAGCAGACTTAATCAAAAAAACACTTTAACTTACTACTTTTACTCACTCGAAATGAGTAAAGATTTAACCTATAAAAACGGATAAATGTAGAAACACCTAATTATGTATGTCACTAAAGTATATGCGAAAGTCGTGCCAAACCGAAACGATTTTGTCATTTCATGGAAGAAAAATGAAAAAAGAGGGAATTTTCCCCTATTTTTCGCCTGCGATAATGTCAAATCATGGGGAGGATTGTGGAAACAGTGTGGTGTAATTGTGGAATTACCCGATATGGGTTGTGGAAAAATTCCACATATCACTTCTTTCCACACATCGAATTATATTTTTGCTGTCCGCTAAAACTTTTAACCAACTGTTATTGTCTTTTGAAAAAGGCGCTTCGCTTTAGCGATGCCATTGACATGGCATCGAGTACTCTTCTTTTTGCTTGACCAAAAAGAAGCAAAAAGTCAAGGGCTGAACCTGCTTGGCTACTCCAGAGTTTTCGTTCGCTGTGCGCGTCGCAAGCCG
>CAVJQR010000250.1:0-3575 GCA_963651605.1 Agathobaculum sp. | reverse complement strand
ACAAATATACACATAAAAAAAGGGCATGTCAATAGATGACACACCCTTTATTTCAGTTGAATTTCTATAAATTATTTAGCTTTTTCAGCCTCTTTCGCTGCACGTTTGTTGAACTTGTTCTTTTGCAATTCGTATGCAATCGGAGTTGCAACGAACAAAGTCGAATAAGTACCGATCACGATACCCAACAAGATAGCAAACGTAAAGCTTCTGATCGTGCTTCCACCCAAGATGAAGATACAGATTACAACTACCAATGTAGTCAAAGATGTATTGAATGTACGACACAAGGTAGAGTTCAACGCATCGTTGATCACCTGATAACGTTCACGCTTCGGATAGAGTTGGATCGTCTCACGGATACGGTCGAAAACAACCACGGTATCATTGATTGAGTAACCGATAATTGTCAAGATAGCCGCAATAAATGTCTGGTCGACTTCCATTGAGAACGGAAGCAACTTCCACAACAGCGTATAGAATGAGATGATACACAATGTCGTTACTGTTACAGAAGCGAAAGCTCCAATGGAGAAGGAGATATCGCGGAAACGCAACAAGATGTAAGCCGCCATACAGATCAATGAGAAGACTACGGCCAAGAATGCTGCATTCTTAATATCATCAGCCATTGACGGACCCACTTTCTGAGAACTCTTTACATACAGGCTATTGAAGTCGCTTGCTGTTGTACCTTCTTTCAATAATGGTTTCAAGCCTTCATACAATCTATTTTCAATCTCCTGATCAATAGAAGGATCTTGATTTTCGATCAAATAGTTGGTTGAAATACGGACTTGGTCAGGAGTACCAATCGTGATGACGCTCACTGCACCATCCAATTGCGGCTCCAAGAGAGCACGAACCTCGTCTGTATGAACATCTTGATCGAAACGAACGACATAGTTACGACCACCGGTAAAGTCGATACCCTTGTTCAAACCGATTGTCATCATGGAGATAGCACCCAAAATAATGATGCACAACGGAATCAGGTAACCTACCTTACGAGCTTTCAAGAAGTTGATCTTCGGATTCTTCAGCAAGTCTTTTGTCAAACTTGTTACGAATGTAACATTCTTCAGTTTGTCTTTAGCCAACAATGCTTCATAAACGATACGAGTCAAGAAGACTGCCGTCAAGAAGCTGGCGAACAAACCAATGATCATTGTGGTAGCAAAACCACGGATAGGACCAGTACCGAAGTAGAACAATACGATACCCGTGATGATAGATGTCAAGTTAGAGTCGAAGATGGCAGAGAAGGCATTGCTATAACCATCTGCAATCGCTTTACCCAATGTCTTGCCGGCACGAAGTTCTTCCTTCGTACGTTCATAAATCAACACGTTTGCATCGACAGCCATACCCAAGGTCAATACCATACCTGCGATACCCGGCAAAGTAAGAACGGCTTGGAAGGATGCCAAGATACCCATTGTGAAGAAGATATTGAACACCAATGCACCGTCAGCTATCAAGCCGGGGATGAGTCCGTAGAAAGCACACATGTAAGCCATCAACAAGATCAAAGCCAAAAGGAAGGAGATGAAACCTGCGTTGATTGATTCTTGACCCAAAGACGGACCGACAACGTCTTCCTGAACAATGTGAACAGAAGCCGCCATCTTACCGGATTTCAACACATTGGCCAAGTCTTTTGCCTCTTCCGGTGTAAAGTTACCGGTGATAGAAGACTGACCACCTGTGATTTCACCTTGTACATTCGGTGCTGAATAAACCATACCGTCCAATACGATAGCAATAGAACGTTGGATATTTTCTTTTGTCAAACGAGCCCATCGTTTAGCACCGTCAGCATTCATCGACATGCTTACTTGCTGACCATTGGCTCCCGGTTGCTGAACGAAATCGGCTTTTGCATCCGTAACAACGCTCCCGTCCAAAGCCGGTGAGCCATCGCGGTTGGTAACCTTCAAGGCATACAATTCGAAAAACAAGCCTTTTTCGTCCATTGCCTTAACACCCCATTTCAAAGAGAGGTTACGAGGCAGTGCATCTTTCACTTGCTTGTAGCTCAGATATTCGTTGATCTTTTCCATGTCGATGGAACGAGCATAACCGACAACGGCGCTCGGAGCCAACTGACCATTGTATTGATTGATCTGCAACAAAGCGAACAACGGGTGTTGCTTTGCAAACTCTGTTTCAGAAGGATTGGCTTCAGCCGTAGCGTCTGTGCCTTGGATGCTGTCCAACAAAGAAGCTGCAGCGTCAGTAGTTGTAGCAGCAGAATCTGCGACAGCCTCCACATCAGCAACGGCTTCCTCTGTGGCAACGGCAGTAGAATCGGCAGCAGATGCTGAAAGAACTTGTGCCAAAGCAGCGTCGGCAGCCACCAATTGCTGATAGATTTCTGTTAATTTATAAGTTTCCCAAAACTCTAAGTTCGCACTACCTTGCAACAATTTACGGACACGCTCCGGCTCTTTCACGCCAGGAAGCTCAACCAAGATACGTCCGGCAGTTTCCAAACGCTGAATATTTGGAGAAACCACACCGAAACGGTCGATACGTGTACGCAATACATTAAAAGAGTTATCGATGGCACTCTGCACTTCGTCTTTCAATACTGAAACGACTTGAGCGTCTGAGCTCTGCGGAGTAATTCTGTCTTTCAACTCTAATGTGCTGAATATTGAGGAGAGACGTGCGTTGCTATCCAATGCTTTGAACTCATCGGCAAACAAGTCGACGAAATTCTTTTGGCTGGTTGCTTGATGTGCATAAGCCAAATCCAAAGCTTTGTTGAAGTTTTCGTCGGTATTATTGTTGGACAAAGAACGGATAACATCAGGGACACTCAATTCCAAAACGACGTTCATACCACCCTTCAAATCCAAGCCCATGGTAATTTCCATTTCGCGGCATTCCTTCAACGTGTAGCCTAACCACACTTTCTCAGTCGATAGAGAGTCGAGATAATGGCTCTCTTTTACAGGGTCTCCACCCGCATACTCAGCAGCCTTTTTATTGTATCTATTCGTTACGAATGAGAACGACAGATAAAACAAACAAACAAGCGTAAGCAGCACAGCAAAGACTTTGACAAATCCTTTGTTTTGCATTTTGAACTTATTGTTTTTGTTATTACTTTATTATTTCGCTTTTTTTCAAAGTGCAAATATAGAGTTTTTTTTCTTGATTAAGAGTAATTAGAATAATTAATTTATAAAAGGATGTTTGAATAATGAACCAAATCTTTATCTTTGGAGCAAAATTAATATTCATTTCCATGAAACAGTTGTTTATTTTACTCGCTTTACTTCCTTTCTTCGCTTTTGCTGAGAGCGTAGACCCTAAATATTTGGAAGGAGCTGTTCCTGTCGTGAACGGAAAAGTCGTTTTTGAGAAAGAGATCAAGTTGGCAACCAATTCGAAGGCCCCAACCTTCGAAACGGCTTTGGCTTGGGCAAACGAACGATTCAGCCGAGAAGGGTGCCGCGTGGTTTACCAAAATGCAGAAAAGGGGGAGATTGCTGCTATCGGAAGTGAATATATTATCTTTACAAATAGTGCCCTGACGCTCGACAGAAGCCTGATGAGCTATCAAG
>CAVJQR010000249.1:0-3609 GCA_963651605.1 Agathobaculum sp. | reverse complement strand
TATGAACAGAAAATTTTTATTGCCATTCTTAATGTTGGCTGCTGTTTTGGCTTTTTCTTCTTGTTCAAACAAGTTGAAACCGCTGACAGAAGAGTACATCAAGGCTGTTCCTCAACCACTTGAGGCGATTGGCGGTCAAGTTCCTGTAACCATCAATGCCACTATTCCGGCAAAATGGTTCAACAAAAAAGCAGTTGTTACTGCCACTCCGGTATTACGCTACAACGGTGGCGAAGCTTGGGGCACAGCTTACACTTACCAAGGTGAGAAGGTTAAGGGTAACAACCAGGTAGTACCTTATCAAGCAGGTGCAAACGTAACCATGAAGTCTTCATTCGCTTACAAACCTGAAATGAAGAAATCCGAATTGTATCTGACATTCGATGCTAAAGTTGGCAACAAGAAAGTCAGCCTGCCGGAAGTAAAAATTGCTGACGGCGTTATCGCTACTTCTGAATTGGCCGATGCTGCAACTGCCAATGCCGCTATCGCAGCAGACAAGTTCCAGCGCATCATCAAAGAAGCTCACGATGCAAGCATCATGTTCTTGATCCAGCAAGCCGAACTCCGTTCAAAAGAATTGAACAAGAGCGAAGTATCTGACTGGAAAGACTTGGTAAAGAATGCCGACGAAGCTCCTAACCAGAATGTCGCTATTGAAATCCAGGCTTACGCTTCTCCTGATGGTGGTGTTGAATTGAATACCGGCTTGGCTGAAAAACGTGAGAAGAACACAGACAAATACTTGGCTAAAGAGTTGAAGAAGATGAAGGTAGACGTTCCGGTTGATGCTAAATATACAGCTCAGGACTGGGAAGGCTTCCAGGAATTGGTTTCAAAATCGAACATCCAAGACAAGGATTTGGTATTGCGCGTTCTTTCTATGTATTCAGATCCTGAACAACGTGAGACCGAAATCAAGAACATCTCTTCTGTATTCAGCACATTGGCTGACGAGATCTTGCCTCAGTTGCGTCGTTCTCGTTTGGTTGCCAACGTTGAAATCATCGGCAAATCTGACGACGAAATCACTGCTTTGGCTAAGAACGACCCGAAATCATTGAACATTGAAGAGATCCTTTACGCTGCAACTTTGACAAACGACAACGCTGAAAAAGCTCGCATCTACAACAAGGCTGCCGAGTTGTATCCAAGCGACTACCGTACTTGGAACAACATCGGTATGATGGCTTTCAAAGATGGTGACTTGACAAAGGCTGAACAGATGTTCAACAAAGCAAACTCAGTAAAGAACAACGCAGAATCTAACATGAACTTAGGTTTGATCGCTTTGACAAAGGGCGACAAATCAAAGGCTCAACAGTTGTTCGGTAGCGCATCAGGTGTGCCTGAATTGAGCGAAGCTCTGGGTGTTCTCTACTTGGAACAGGGCGAATGGCAGAAAGCTGCTAACTCATTCGGCTCAGCTAAGACAAACAACGCTGCTTTGTCTCAGATCTTGACGAAGGATTATAGCAAGGCTTCTCAGACATTGAACGCAATCTCTAACCCGGATGCTACTACTTCTTACTTGAAGGCTATCGTTGCCGCTCGTACAAACGATGCCAACAGCGTAGTAAGCAACTTGAAAGATGCTATTGCTAAAGACAAATCTTTGGCTAAGGAAGCTGCAAACGATTTGGAATTTGCTAAATATGCAACCAACTCTGCATTCACTTCTTTGGTTAAATAATTGAAATTTATTTCAATCCTCAGATAGAAGAAAGGCTCTAATTATAGGGCCTTTCTTTTTTTATGCCCATTTATATCGGTTGAAGGCATTCCCTTTTCGGATTCTTTTCTTAATTTTGCATAGCTAATATCCGAACAATGCGTAGAATTCATTTGATTTCAATCACAGACCCTTTGGTATTCGAATTGGCCGTTGCCATTCGAGAGAAAGGTTATGAAGTTAGTGTTTCGGGCGAACAGATTCCTTCCGATATGCAAACCATATTGGAAGAGAAAGACATTGTCTTTTTCGGCAATGGATGGTTTCCTGACAAACTGACAAAGGATACGCAAGCCGTCGTGTTAGGTAGTTTGGTTACAGCCGAGAATCCCGAACTGGAGCAAGCGCAAAAGATGGGGTTGCTGGTAATGACGATTCCTGAATTCATCTATCAACGGACGAAATCAAAGATCCGTGTGGTAGTAGCCGGCAGCCGAGGACGCCGCTCCATTCTCTCGTTGATGGTGGTAGCTCTGCAACGTCAAGGATTGGCATTCGACTATGCCACGACAAGCGATGTGGTGCCATTGCCCAATCATCTGCACTTCAGCTTTGAGTCGCGCATAGCCTTGATAGAAGGAGACGAACATATTACCTCTATTTTGGAGAAACGCTCGCAGTTGGAGTTCTATCGTCCGCATATTGCCGTCATGACCAACTTAAATTGGGGTTCGTCGACCGACCACGAATCGTTGGAAGCTTTCATGAATACCTACCGCTGTTTCTCGACATCGATCGAGCGCGAAGGGAAATTGATTGTATACGGAGGCGACCCAACCATCGGAGAATTAGTGGAAGAGGTGCGGTCGGACATCACAGCTATCACCTTCGAAGAACATAAGATTGCGGAGCACGACGGCAAAACCTTCTTGCAAACGCGCTTCGGAGAGATTCCTGTTTGCATACCGAACAAACATTTTTTGATCAATGTCAATGCCGCTCGTTTGGCTTGCCGCCAAATGGGTATCAATGACATCGACTTTTATCATGCAGTTTCTGAATTTACCGAGTCACTACACGTATGATTATTGCACAACAAAAACGAAAAGACAACATTTGTGAATACCTGCTTTATATGTGGCAGGTGGAAGATTTGATCCGCGCCAATCATTTCGACATGGACGAAATTCGGCGCAATGTCATCGAAAAATATCAACAACCGGACGAGGTAAAGGAGAAGATTGCCGTATGGTACGAGGAGCTGATCGACATGATGCGTAGCGAAGGAGTCATGGAATCGGGACATATACAACTAAACAAGAACGTCATCATCACACTGACGGATCTGCATCTTCGACTGTTGAAGGCACCCAAAGAGATGGTATACGGTGCCATCTATTACAAGACACTGCCTTACATCGTACAGTTGCGGGCCAAGTCTGGCGGAAATGATCTCCCCGAGATAGAAACATGTTTCACGGCTCTTTATGGATTCTTGCTATTACGGATGCAAGGGAAAGAGGTCAGTGCACAAACGATGGAAGGACTCAAGCAGATCTCCTCGTTCTTGGCCATGTTGGCCGAGAAATATCGGGCAGATATGAATGGAGAATTGGATTTGGAAGATTAATCATTATATGAACACAGTATTAGTAACAGGAGCAAAAGGTCAGCTCGGCTCGTCTCTTCGTAGTCAAGCCGGAATGCAAACAGGCTTTGATTTTATATTTACGGATATTGAGGAACTGGACATCTGCGACGAAGCAGCCGTTGAAACCTTCGTTGAAGCGCACCAAATCAATTATATTATCAACTGCGCCGCCTACACTGCCGTCGATCAAGCAGAAGAGGAGGCAGAGAAATGCGATCGTATCAATCACTTGGCCGTGGCCAACATTGCAAAAGCAGCCAAGAAAACAGCAGCCAAAGTATTGCAC
>CAVJQR010000248.1:3213-3662 GCA_963651605.1 Agathobaculum sp. | reverse complement strand
CTTCTCGTTGGCTTTCCGGCAAGAAATGTACCAGTTTGCGGACATCCATCAGCACTTGTTGCTTCACCAGTTTGTCTTCGATCGTTCCATCGCACAATTTGATATTGTTAAACAAATCGACCTCTACATTGTCATTTGATATTGTGTTTTCATTACGTTCTTGACGAAAGTTGTCAATAATCAAATTGTGGGCAATACGCATGATCCAAGCTTTAAACTTTCCATTGTCTGTATAGCGTCCCTGTTTGATTGTCGTAATGACCTTCACAAAGGTTTCCTGAAAGATGTCTTCCGTCAACTCTTTGTTGCGCACAATAAAATAAATATAGGAATGAATACTGCTTTTGTACCTGTTCAATAGAACATCAAAAGCGGAATTATTACCTTCTGCATATAGGACAACAAGATCCTCATCTGTCATCGAAGTGAATCTGCTCATTACTGTTATA
>CAVJQR010000248.1:0-3185 GCA_963651605.1 Agathobaculum sp. | reverse complement strand
GTTATGCAATAGGCAATATGTTTTTTTTATGTTCAACAATAAATTATTTCTGTAGACAAATATAAGAATTTTGTTTGAATTTGCCAAATTTTCGAACTCTATTATTGTATAAAAAGTCCCTTGTTGGTAGATTATTGTACGAACAAGGGACTTTTAAGGACGAAACCCAAGGGTTCTTGTCTTAAAATTTATAGCCAATAGTGAGTGCTACACGAGTGGAATTGGTCTTCAATGAAGCCGGATTGGCATTGATTGACGTTTTGCCGTTTGCATCAAACATCGGAGAGAAGGCGTATACATCTTCTTTCGCTGTCTTGTAGATACAAGCGATATCGGCATAGAACTGCGGAGTAAAGCGATAGCCGAAACCAACCGTATAGTTCATCACATTCTGATCGACTGTATAATTCGGGAGAGTTCCGACAGTGGTTACTTCCGTATTGCCGTCTCTTACAGCCTGGCTCATGCCGCTACCTGTCCAGGCAGCACCGAAGCGAATGGCAAATTGAGGTATTACCTTGATTTCTGCACCGGCTTTGATGGTATTTGATGCGCTCAATTGCTCACGGATATTATTGTTGGTCGATGTATTTTCGATACCGTCAGCATCGTAGGTCCGACAATGTCCGTAGTTCATCCGCTCATAATCCACACTGACTAATGCTGTTTGACCAATGATTGCTGCTGCGCTGACAATCCATTTGTCGGGAGTGCGGTATTTATACTCTGTATAGGCCCCACTGGGTGATTCATCTTTGTATGAATTTTCCAAATGCTGGATATCAGACTTGGAAGTACCTGCATAATAATCGGTCATCTTGTACCATGTCGGGGAGTTGTAAGCAAGGCCGAACCGCAAGAAATCAAACGGTTTGACGATAGCACCGACATTGATTCCGTAACCTGTTCCGTCAGTACTCAAACTATTTTCCAAACTGATGTAGCTGGTATAGTTTGTATTCTTGTTGTAATCCTCAGCATAGTAAGTGTACAAGTCATAGTTCAAATCCGTAATGGTAAGAGATGCCCCCAACATGACGAAATCTGAAATGTTTGCACCGAAGGCGATGGCATACTGATCAATGGCACCACGCTCTTGTACTTCCAGTTCCGTGTAGGAACGTTGGTAGGCAGAAGGTGTCAAATTCGAGAAGAACTTGTTGTTCGCATAATCCATGAAGCCACCACAATTACCGATGACCGACAACCAATCACTTACATAATTATAGGGGTCATATGTGGTTCCTTGATAATTCAAGTTGTCGGGTGTCAGCCCACTGGCATTGGCGCGTGCTGCGATATAGTCTGATAATGATGCACCCATGTCGCCATTTGCAGCAACCTTATAATTCCGATGATAGTTCTTCAGTCGGTTGTATGAGAAGCCTACATTCCAGCTTATCAAGCCCTCGTCATTTCCTGTTGGGAAATAGCCAATGTAAGCAATATTGTCGAAGTTGAAACGACTCTTGCTGTTTGTCAGATTGTTGCCGTTCCAATTTGTTTTCGTTTCGATATTCGTCACATCGATAGTTGCAACTACTTCCGAACTCCTATAGACACCCAAGCCTGCCGGATTGTTGTTGAGTACAGAAAGGTCGCCACCTAATGCTCCGAATGCACCACCCATTGCCATGCTACGGGCCGAACCTTGTAAATCGCCGCCGTTTGTCGTATACTTATACGCATCGGTGATCCCTTGAGAAAAAGCAGCACCGGTGCTGAGCACCAGTGCTAACGATATGGTCAATACTTTTTTCATTTCGTCTAAAATAAACTAATGTTTTATTTATCTGCCACGTCCGCCACCACGTCCGCTACTGCTACCACCACCGAAGCTACCGCCTCCCGAACGTCCACCGCCGAAGCTACCGCCACTGCTGAACGAACCGCTTGAACGGCCCGAGTTGGATGGAGCGCTGTATGAACGGGTTGTTGTGCCACTATTGCGTGAAGGACTGCTGTAAGAACTTCCGCTGTTACGCCCTGAAGAGAAGCTACCGCTACCGCGCCCGTTTGACGTGCTTGATGACGATCCTGTGCTCATGCGTGTTCTTGGTGTCGATGAGCTGATTCCGTTGCTTCTGTTGACAGAACTGCTACTATTCGAACCGCTTGAGAAACTACCATTGCTTCTTCCGCTATAGGATGATGAACTTCCTCCATTGTTTGAACGTAATGAAGAGGAGTTGCCGGAAGAATAGCGTCCGCTACCTCTATTGATAGAGCTACTGTTTGAACGATTGGCAGATGATCCATTCGAAGAGAAACTGCCATTGCTTCTACCACTGCCGCGATTCATGTCGTTCGAACGCAATGATGAAGAATTGTTGCCCGAAGTGAAGCGCCCTGATGAGCGTCCCGACGATGAGGTCATCGTTCCAGCATTTCTTCCGGAAGCGAAAGATCTGTTGCCACTTCTCAACCCATTCTCATTACCTCCTCTTCCGGAAGTGAAACGGCCGGCAGCCGAACGTCCGTTGTTGAAGTGGTGATATGGTGAGTAAGCGAAGTGGTTATGATGGTGATGCCAACCGCCACCCCAATAAGAAGGACCATACCAGCCACCCCATCTCCAAGATGGGCCCCATGGATCGTACCATGGATCGTACCAGCCGGCATACCAACTGCCCCAACCCCAAGAGTATGGACGATACCACCAAGAAGAGTAGTAACCCCATGGACGATAATACCATGACCATGGTGAGTACCAACTATACCAGCTGTTCCATGTGTTCCAAGGCGAATCAATGTTGATGTTCAGCGATACGGTGCCGTCTACTGTTCCATAATCATATGCATAATATCCATCACTGACATACAAGTCAACTTGGTCGGCTCCAATCACTGAGATTTTGCTCGGTGAGTGGTAGCGGATGATGCGCTCCGTATATTCCAAATCAGAACGTCTTTCCGGCTCTACTGTAATAGTTGTTTTCTTGTTGTCTTGATATTGGTCGTCATCGTAGTAGTAATCAGCATCATTTTCTGATGAGTATCGGCGATTATATTCATCTACGTCTCTGTCATAATCGTAGCTTGAACCCGAACGTGAATAGCTGGACGAGAACGACGACGGCTCTGCAGTCTTACTATCTGTTGCATAATATGATTGTTGGGTTTCTTTCTTCGAGACTTCCTGATTGTTTTTCTTTTTCGAGGAGTAATATACATCATCGTAGTAC
>CAVJQR010000247.1:0-3662 GCA_963651605.1 Agathobaculum sp. | reverse complement strand
AATAGTGGCTGATGATTTGCGGCAAACTGTCGCCATTTCTGCGAAGAGACAAGAGACCTGCGATGTAATCATGAGCTGCACCGGCCAAAACGCATCCCAAAGTAATCCACAAGAATGAAGCTGTTCCAAATTTGGCTCCGAGAATGGCACCGAAGATCGGGCCCAAGCCCGCAATATTCAAGAACTGAATCGTAAAAATTTTCCAAGTGGGCATTGGTATATAATCCACACCATCTTGCATTCGATATGCAGGAGTCACAGATTCAGAGGAGACTCCCAACATCTTCTCTACTATTCTACCATAGATAAAATAGCCGGCGATCAGACCGATCAAACAACATGTAAAAGTTATCATTTCTTATTCCTTTCTTCTAATAGCATAAAAGACACGTAGTTTTTTTACCAACTCCGTGTCTTTTTCACTTCAATATCCAAAATATTTCAGCTTGGGATCAAGCTAGTAATTTCTTGACGGTTTCTGAAATGACACGACCTTCTGCACGACCGGCCAAAGCTTTGGATGCAACACCCATCACTTTACCCATCTCTTTTGCAGAGGTTGCCCCTACTTCGGCGATGATCTTCTTCAGTTCGGCCTCAAGTTCTTCGGCACTCATCTGCTTCGGCAAGTATTTCTCCAATACTGCGACCTGCGCCAATTCGCCATCTGCCAAATCCTGACGACCCTGTTCAACGTAAATTGCTGCAGAATCCTTGCCCTGTTTCACCAACTTCTGAATCAGTTTCAAAGCATCGGCATCAGCCAATGTGTCGTTTGAACCCGGAGCAGTCTTGGCCTCCAAGAACACTTTTTTTACATTTCTCAATGTTTCGAGGGCAACTTTGTCTTTCGCCTTCATTGCGTTTTTAATGTCTTCGCTGACCTTTTCGAATAAATCCATTGTATAATATAATGTTTAATCTATTTATTTAAAACTAATTCTCGGTGCCGAATGGTCATCTTTCTTGGCTTTCGTACCGGAAGAAGAGAATGATGAGAATGATTTCCGCTCTTGCGTTTTCGAATCGGTAGACGAACCATTCTTCCTCGAGGAGATATCCTGTAGCTTACGACTATATGTCGGATTCTCTTCCAGCTCTACAATCAATGTCGAATCGTCCAATTCATCTTGCGAAAGAACATAGACCTCAGCCTGTGGGCGCGCCAAATCATATCCATATTTGAGCATCAACTCTTTTTCTCGCAGCTCTTCTGCCCGGCGTTCTTCAGCTTTACGATACTCATCTTCCGACTGCATTTCGAGAGAAGATTGGTGCTGTTGTGCCAATTCAGGGATATCATCCAAACCAAATCCGCTGGCCAGAATCGTGATCTTTATCTTTTCTCCCAAGGAATCATCGAAGGCAAATCCCCACTTCACGCGGTATTTACAACGGAAACGCTTCATCCATTTCTGAACCTCCTCCGTCTCATCGATCCGGAACTCATGTTCATGGCTTGAATAGATGTTGAACAATATGCGCTGAGCATTGTATACATCATTATTATTCAGCAACGGAGAGCTCAAAGCTTGGTCAATGGCCTGCTGCAAACGGCCCTCGCCCTCACCGAAGCCATTACTCATCAAGGCGACACCGCCCTCTCTCATCGTCGTTTCCACATCGCGGAAGTCAAGGTTTTGCACACCCTGTATCGTGATAATCTCAGCAATACTCTTGGCGGCAATCGTCAACGTCTCGTCGGCTTTTGCATATGCCATTGAGATTCGCATACCAATTTCAGAATAAATCTCGCGGATCTTCTCATTGTTGATTACCAGCAAAGCATCGACATTTTGGGAGATTTCCTCAACACCCTTCAAGGCTTGTACAATCTTAAACTGGCCCTCAAACTGGAAAGGAATAGTTACAATTCCCACTGTCAAGATACCCATCTCTTTTGAGATTCGAGCAATTACCGGAGCGGCTCCCGTACCTGTTCCGCCACCCATGCCGGCTGTAACGAATGCCATTTTCGTGCCATCGCTCAACATCTGGCGAATTTCTTCTTCGCTCTCCTCAGCAGCCAAGCGGCCTCTTTCCGGCTGATCGCCCGAACCCAATCCACAGGTTGTGGTACGTCCGAGCAATAACTTGACCGGAACCTCCGAGCCGTTCAAAGCTTGCATATCGGTATTGCACAATACAAAGGAAACATTGTGAATGCCTTCCTTGTACATATTACTTACGGCATTGCCACCGCCGCCGCCTACTCCAATCACTTTGATGATTGTATCTGGATTGGTAGTCACATTTATGTTTAACAGTTTGTCGTTCATTATTATGTTTCCTTTCTATTAGAAGTCACCACTAAAAAGATCACCCTCTCCCGTTACGCCTTTTACCTTCTCGAAGAGACCGCCAAGGAAACTGCCTTTCTTGGGGGATTTGTTATTTTTTTCTTCTTGCTGAGGTTGTTCTGCCGACGGCTTTTTCGGCTCTTCCTCTTTCGATTCCGGAGCCTTAGGTTCAGGTTCCGGTTTTGGTTGAGGCTTAGCTTCGGGTTGTACATATACAGGCTCCGGCTTCGGCTGGATATATGCACAATTCTCTTTGCCCTTCAACAACAGAGCCACCGCCGTAGCATACTCTTGATTGTTGGCTACCGCAATGGATGCTCCGGTGATTACCTCCGTACGAATTGACGGGTAATGCACTGCCATCTTAAAACGAGAAGCGATAGCTTCCAGCAAATGGTTTAAGAGAGAGCCGCCACCGCTAACCGTCACACTGAAACGAATATCTTTAGCGATACCGGCATCTGTCAAACGAGCATATACATTCTCGACGATTTCCCGGGCACGTGCTTCAACAATCTCCGACAATTCTGACAATGGAATTGACATCGGACGAATGTCATCAATGCGATGGATTTCGATCTTCTCTTTATCCATACTTGAGTCTAATGGAAGAGCACTGCCATAGGTCCGTTTCAATCGTTCGGCTTCATTTTCAGACACGTTCAACCCTCTCATCAAATCTCTCGTGATCAAATGAGAACCCAACGGAATAACTGTAGTTGCCACCAAATGTCCTTCTTTGAAGATCGTCACCGATGTCACACCCGATCCGAAATCCACCAAGACAGCTGCCTGTTTTTCCATTGGAGAGAGAAAGAGATCAGCCAACGCCAACGGAGAAACCAACAATCCGGCGATAGGGATGCGGATACGATCTGCCAAATTTGTCAAGATGGACTTCTTGATAGCCGGCTTGCCCACTATCAGTTTATAATGAGCTTCAATACGTGAACAGGTAAGATTCAAAGGACTCTCTTCTTCTTTTCCATCCAGCAAATACGAAGGACGTGCCACTTCAAGAATCTCCAACGAGGCGGATGATGGTTTGAAAGTCATACACTCTTCATCCATTTGCTGCAGGATTTCCGGTGTCACTTCACCTTCATCGCCAAGCGATTTTGTCACCACATGATCAATTGTTCGGATAGACTGTCCGCCTACACCGATATATAATTTGCCAATTTTAGCACCTCCCAGTTTGTTTTCCAACTTTCTCACCAGGCGAATTACCTTATTGGCTGTTTCTTCACCATTATATACACATCCTCTACGCACACAAGCTTCCGAATTTTCCGTGTCGTAAGCTATGATGGAGAGAACGCCTTCCTGATTCTTTGTTCCGACCATTCCGACAATATGGGA
>CAVJQR010000246.1:0-3663 GCA_963651605.1 Agathobaculum sp. | reverse complement strand
ACCCTAACCTTGGCAAGGTTATGCTCTACCAACTGAGCTACTTCCGCAATTGCGAATGCAAAGGTAGCTATATTTTTTAATTTTCCAAATGTTTGCCCCGCTTTTTTATGCAAAAGAAGAAAGTTTTCTATTTTTTTCAAGCTGGAGGTTTTCAGAAAAGTTACGGAACGGTGTGGCTTTCATGCTTATGTAATTGGATATTCATGGGGATTGTTTAGAAATTACTCGGCAGTTCGAAAAAGTTTTCTCGGTACAGAACTCCAGTTTTGTGCCGAGAAAACTGCAGTTCACTCGGGAGAAAACTGGAGTTTTGTGCGGAGAAATTATTTAAAAATATCCCTGTTTTTTTCAATAGGCTCTTGAAGAAAAAATTGTATCTTTGCTAATAAAGAAAAATTGTTTGGGGCGGGAGACAAATGGCTACTATATATATAAAGAATATGGTTTGCCCGCGTTGCATCATGGCTGTGCGGCAAATTTTGGAACGGTTGCAGATTCCTTTCGAAACTGTTGAACTGGGAAAAGCCATGTTGTCGCAACCTTTGTCTGAAGAGATGGAAAACCGACTCAAGACCGAACTCGAAGCGATTGGCTTTGAATGGATCGACAGCAAACAAAAACAAGCGGTCGAGGAGATACGGACGGCCATCATTCAACTGATAGATAACGAGGATTTGCTTGGAAAATATACATTGTCTGCTTATCTGTCAGAACGTTTTCATAAAGAATACAGCGCTTTGAGCAAACTCTTCTCGGAAGAGACGGGCGGAACAATCGAAAAATATTTTATTTCGCAGAAGGTAGAGCGCATCAAAGAGTGGCTTTCCTACGGACTCCTTTCGTTAAGCGAAATGGCCGATCGGCTCAACTATTCGAGCAGTGCCCATTTAAGTACGCAGTTCAAGCAGGTGGTGGGGCTGACTCCTACGCAATATCGGCAGCAGCGGGCGAACGGGCGCAAATCGTTGGATGCCATTTGACGGCCGGTCGTTTCTCCAAAATTCTGTAAATCCTATCCATAATACTGTAATAGGTTGAAGCGGTTAGGCTGTTACCTTTGCATTTGAAAAAATAACAGTCGGATGGAAAAGAAACAATCAGTCAAACAGACGTTTTCGGTAGTCGGGATGAGTTGCGCGGCTTGTGCAGCTCGTATCGACAAAGCATTACATAAACAGGCCGGTGTGCAGGAGGCGAGTGTAAACTATGCCGCGGCCACCGCTTTTGTTGAATATGATTCGGCGGTTTGCTCGCCACAAGATTTGCAACAGATGCTTAGCCGGATCGGCTACGAACTAGTGATAGACGAGGGCGAAAATGCCTTGGCCGAGGTCGAAGAGCGGCAACATCGCAACTACCGCATCTTGAAGAGGAAAGCTGTTTGGGCAATGGTTTTGGCTTTTCCGATCTTTATTATCGGTATGTTTGGTATGGATTGGCCCTATGCGGGGTATATCATGTGGGCCCTTTCCACGCCGGTCGTTTTCGGATTGGGCAGTGGATTTTTTCGCAACGCCTGGAGACAGTTGAAGCAACGGACGGCAACGATGGATACGTTGGTGGCCAACAGTACGGGGATTGCGTACCTGTTCAGCGTGTTCAATCTTCTATTCCCTGAATTTTGGACATCAAGAGGTATTCATCCACACGTTTATTTCGAGGCGGCCAGTGTTATCATTGCATTCATTTTGTTGGGCCGATTGTTGGAAGCTCGGGCAAAAGGCAACGCCTCTTCTGCCATCAAGAAGCTGATGGGATTGCGGCCGAAGCAGGTTACCGTTGTTGCTTCCGATGGAGAGGAGAGGTTGATTCCGATCGAACAGTTGCACGTTGGCGATCAAGTTCGGGTACATCCCGGCGAACGGATTGCGGTAGACGGCCGAGTGGTGGAAGGTGAGTCGTTCGTTGATGAGAGCATGCTGACCGGAGAGCCGTTGCCCGTCAAAAAGAGTGTCGGTCAGGCAGTGTTTGCCGGTACGATCATTCAGAAAGGAAGTTTCCGCTTTCAAGCAGATAAGGTAGGAGAAGATACGATGCTGGCCCACATTATTCATTATGTGCAAGACGCTCAAGGCAGTAAAGCTCCCGTACAAAAGCTGGTAGACCGGGTGGCGGCAGTCTTCGTCCCAACCATCATGGCGATAGCATTGCTCACGTTTGTGGCATGGGTTCTCCTCGATGCGCCGGGTAGTGGGCTCACTCATGGCTTGCTGGCGGCCGTCACTGTGCTGATCATTGCTTGCCCTTGCGCTTTGGGATTGGCAACTCCGACGGCTATCATGGTGGGAATCGGGCGAGGAGCAGAGCAAGGTATTCTCGTCAAAGATGCAGAAAGTTTGGAGATGGCTTGCAAAGTGGACACGATTCTATTGGACAAAACAGGAACGATCACGGCTGGAAAGCCACAAGTGACCGACTTCTGTGGCTTGGAAAAAGAGAAGGAGCTGGCCGCTGTCTTTTATAGTTTGGAGAGTTTGTCGGAACATCCTTTGGCAGATGCAATCACTCGTTATATGTCTGCCCGGCAGGTTCCAATTACAGATTTTGAAAGTGTGACGGGAAAAGGCATCAAAGGACGATACAACGGTCGGCTCTATATGGCCGGCAATCGGAAGTTGTTGGATGAATATGGTGTTATCCTTCCGAACGATCAAAAAGATCGGGCTGAAAATGCTGCAGCAGAGGCCAAAACAGTCGTATGGTTTGCCGATGAACAGACGGCATTGGCTTGGGTGGCCATCAGTGATCCTTTGAAAGAGACATCAAAATCTGCCATTTCTGATTTGGAAAAATCCGGCATTGATGTGTATATGCTGACCGGAGATAATGCGGAAACGGCCAAGGCGATTGCGAAACAAGTGGGTATTACACACTATCAAGCGGAGATGCTGCCCGATCAGAAAGCGACATTTATCCGCGAATTGCAGCGAAAAGGCCACCATGTTGCCATGGTGGGAGACGGTATTAATGACAGTTCGGCCTTGGCTCAAGCGGATTTAAGTATCGCGATGGGGCAGGGAAGTGACATAGCCATGGATGTGGCACAGATGACAATTGTCTCGTCCGACCTGGCCAAGATAGCGGAAGCTATTCGACTGTCGGCAGCGACGGTTCGAACAATTCGCCAAAACCTCTTTTGGGCATTTTTGTACAATCTCATTGGTGTGCCGATAGCCGCAGGAGTCTTGTATCCTTTCAATGGATTTTTGCTGAATCCGATGATAGCCGGTGCGGCAATGGCCTTCAGCAGTGTTAGCGTTGTGACCAATAGTTTGCGCTTGAAGTTGAGGTCGGTAGACAAAAAACAGACGAAAGTTTCATCAATTAATCAAGAAGAAAATATGAAAAAAACGTATCGAATCGAGGGCATGATGTGCAACCATTGCCGCATGCATGCTGAGAAAGCATTGAATCAGTTGGAAGGTGTGAACGCTGTCGTCACCTTAGATCCGCCCGAGGCTGTCATTGAATTTGATGGTACAGAGAAGCCTCTGACAGAATTGCAAGCCGCCTTGGACGAAGAAGGCTATAAGATTTTCGACAAATAGTGCTCACTTCGCTGTTCCGTAATCGGGGTTGTTTTGTCCGTAATTTATATACATAAAGAAAGGTTGATGGCTCATACATTTGTAAAGTGAAACAAAATAATTCAGAGAAGAGGCC
>CAVJQR010000245.1:0-3691 GCA_963651605.1 Agathobaculum sp. | reverse complement strand
GTGTTAACTACAGTTCATTCGGCATGAAACTCGAGTTTATTCGGGAGTAAACTGTAGTTTTCTCCGCATAAAACTGCAGTTCGTTCGGCAGAAACCATTTCCTTATACCCGATCAATAGTTGTTTTTCTGCGGAAAACTTTGTTTTAAAGCGTCTTCATTTCTTCCAAAATTAGGCACGCGCGTTCGACGGTGTTGACTTGTTTGATACCTATGCTGCGCTTTCCTTTGTTTTCTTTCAAGAAGCAGTTGCGCGGATACTTTTGAATATAGGCCAGCAGTTGCCCGAAAGCATGGCTTTGGTAGTAGGGGCTTTCGTCGCTGCTCACCAAGTAAAGATGCATTTGTCCCATCTTCAAGATCACCTTTTCGATACCCAACGTGCGAGCCATACGACGCAAGCGAACGATGCGGATCAGCTCCATGCCCTCGGGTGGAATCTTTCCGAAACGGTCTTCCAAGCGCGTGATGAATTTTTGGATGTCTTTTTCCTCCTCCATATTGTCCAATTCGCGGTAGATCGTGATACGCTCCGAATCGTTTGGAATATATGTCGGGGGGAACATGGTCTCCAAATCACTTTCGATGAAGGTCTCTCGCACGAAATTCTCGCCGTCTGCTTGTTGGCCGTCAGCAGTAGTGTATAAATCGGAGAACTCATCCGTTTTCAATTCATCGACAGCTTCTTCCAAAATCTTCTGATAGGCCTCATAACCCAAGTCGGCGATAAACCCACTTTGTTCGGCCCCCAACATATTGCCTGCCCCGCGGATATCCAAATCTTGCATGGCGATATGCATACCGCTACCCAACTCCGAAAAACTTTCGATGGCTTGGAGGCGGCGTCGTGCCTCGGGAGTGAGCGAAGTCAGCGGCGGAGAAAGCAGATAGCAGAAAGCCTTTCTGTTGCTTCTTCCTACGCGGCCGCGCAATTGATGCAGATCCGATAAGCCAAATTGCTGGGCATTGTTGATGATGATCGTGTTGGCATTGGGAACATCGATGCCGCTTTCGATGATGCTTGTCGCCACCAGTACGTCATATTCATAGTTGACAAAATCCAATATCTTCTTTTCCAATTCATTGGCTTCCATCTGTCCATGTGCTACACAGATGCGGGCATCGGGCACTTCGCGGCGGATCAGCGCCTCGATCTCGTAGATGTTCTGAATACGATTATTGATGAAGAACACTTGTCCGTTGCGGCTCAGCTCGAAATTGATGGCTTCGCGGATGATATCAGGGTTGAAACGCTCCACTTCTGTCTGCACAGGATAGCGATTGGGTGGAGGGGTTGTGATATTACTCAAGTCGCGGGCACCCATCAATGAGAACTGCAAGGTGCGGGGGATGGGCGTGGCTGTCATCGTCAACGTGTCCACATTGGTTTTCAATTGGCGTAGTTTCTCCTTGACGGTGACACCAAATTTTTGCTCTTCGTCGATGATCAGCAAGCCAAGATCTTTGAATTCGACATCTTTGCCGACGATTCGATGCGTGCCGATCAAGATATTCACTTCACCGCTCTTCAGCTCTTTCAATATCTGTCGGATTTGTGTCGAAGTGCGGGCACGGCTGATGTAATCGATTTTGCACGGAAATTCCTTCAGTCGCTCTTTGAATGTTTGATAGTGTTGGAAGGCGAGGACGGTGGTGGGCACCAAAACGGCCACCTGTTTGTTGTCGGTTACGGCCTTGAACGCTGCACGCATGGCCACTTCTGTCTTGCCGAATCCTACATCGCCGCAGATGAGTCGGTCCATAGGCCGTGGACTTTCCATGTCGCTCTTCACTTCGGCTGTCGCTTTCATCTGGTCGGGCGTATCTTCATAGATGAAGCTTGCTTCCAACTCTTGCTGCAAGAAGCTGTCAGGGCTATAAGAAAAGCCCTTTTCCTGCCGACGTTTGGAGTAGAGAAGGATCAAGTCGCGCGCAATATCCTTGACTTTTTTCTTGGTGCGCTCCTTCATCTTCTCCCAAGCTCCCGTCCCCAACTTGCTCAGTTTGGGGGCTTCGCCATCTTTTCCTTTGTATTTAGAAAGTTTGTGGAGCGAGTGGATGCTGACAAATATAGCATCGTGATTTTGATAGATCAGTTTGACGGCCTCTTGCACTTTGCCGTTTACGTCCATACGTACCAATCCTCCAAACTGCCCGATGCCATGATCGATGTGAACGATGTAGTCGCCGGGGGTGAATTGGTTCAGCTCCTTGATGGAGAGTGTTAGCTTTCCGCTTCGTGCCTTGTCGCTTTTCAGACTGTACTTATGGAATCGGTCGAAAAGCTGATGGTCGGTAAAGCAACAGATCTTCAGCTTTTTGTCAGCAAACCCTGCATGGATTGTCTTGTTGACGGCCGTAAAAGGAATCTCCTCTTTTCGATCTTCGAAGATGGCTTCGATACGTTTCGCCTGCTTCTCCACGTCGCTTAATATGTAGAGCTTGTAGCCTTGATCCAAAAATTGGCGGAATGATTGGCTCACCAAATCGAAGTTTTTGTGGAATATCGGTTGTGCTTCGGTTTCGAAGGTCAAGGAGGCTTTGACATCTCCCGCCGTATGTGGCCCGATCTGTATCCATTTCAGATCCAAAGCCGCGTGCATGAAGTCTTCCCAATGCACCAATTTGGCATGCATCATGTCGGCACTTGCGAATGATTCTTCATCGGCTATCACCGGCTCTTCGTTCCAAATCGAACCGATTCTTTCCTTACACCAATTGATATCTTCCGCCACCAAGATGGTATCTTTCGGGAGTGCTTCCAACAGACAGTCGCCCGTTGCATTCTTTTTGCTGATTTGCGAGACGATATAGACGCGGTCCAATTTCTCTTTCGATAGCTGCGATTCCACATCGAATGTGCGGATCGTCTCCACCTCATCGCCGAAAAAGTCGATACGGTACGGATACTCATACGAAAACGAGAAGACATCCAAAATACTTCCACGCAAGGCATATTGCCCCGGCTCGTATACATAGTCGACAGGTTCGAAACCGCACTGATCCAACTTGTTGGATACCTCAAGGATATCCAGTCGGTCGCCCACCTTAACCTGCAATGTGTTCTCTTGCAAGATCTCTTGTCTGGCCACTTTCTCGGCCACGGCATCGGGGTAGGTGACGATGACGAAGCGGTCTGTTGGGCTCTGCAAGATGCTCAACACCTCCGTTCGCAAGATTTCATTGGCCGGATCGATGTGTCCGTATTTGATACCTCTTCGGTAAGCTGAGGGGAAAAAGTAAATCGAATCGTTTCCGCTCAGCTGTTTCAAGTCGTTATAGAAGTAGCCCGCCTCCTCCAAATCGTTCAGCATGCAGATGAAGTTGCCGCATCCCTTCTCGAAAAGAGAAGCGATTGTCATACCCGTTGCCGAACCGTTCAGACCTTTGAGGGAGATGTTCTTCTCTTTTTCATCGTTCACCAGTCGCTGCAAGGCTGAAATGGTTGGGTGTGACGCATAAAGCTCTAATAATTCTTTAATATCCACGTTGGTAATATCTCTATATCCACTATATTAGTCTGATGCAAATTTACTACTATTTTGTGAATAATGGATGGGGGTGGCGGCTAATTCTGAGAGCCTTTTTTCAGTCCATCTGCATCGCTTTGGAAAAGCTCCCGAGCTTTTTCTACAATCATGGGATATTTTTTGAAAAAAGCTCGGGAGCTTTTTTTAAAAAACACGGGTGCTT
>CAVJQR010000244.1:369-3697 GCA_963651605.1 Agathobaculum sp. | reverse complement strand
GCAAAAATTCTTATTTCTTTCGTTGGAACAGGTGGATTGATTCACAAAAAAGACCAAGAAGGAAGCTCTCTTGCTTCCAACAGGCAGTACAAGTCTGCAACATATCACCTTGGCGATGAAAACCTCGGCGAGTATCCGTTTGTGGCAGCAGCTCTTACCCAATATCACAATATTGACAAAGTGATTCTTTTGGGGACAGTGCATTCTATGTGGGAGGAGGTGTACCGCTATTTCGGAGAAAAGAACATAGGAACAATAAACGATGGTGTTTACTATGAAATTGCCGAACATTGCGAGAAAGCCAATCATAAAAGTGCGTTATACATACCCCACAAGGAAGAGATCGAAAAGGTACTTGGTGGCAATTCGAAAATCATGCTCATTCGTTATGGACTCACTGAAGAGGAAATTACGGAAAACATCAGCATAGTGCTTGGTCTTAACAATCTCATCAATTCCAATGATGAAATTATCGTAGACATAACCCACTCTTTCCGGTCGTTACCCATCTTCATAATGAACCTATTGCTGTATCTCACCAATGTCAGCAGTAAGAAACTAACGATATCCCATATATATTATGGAATGTTGGAAATGTTACAAACATTGAAATACGCGCCAATTGTCGACTTGAATAAGATTCTTGAGCTAAACAAATGGATTGTCGGATCTTTTACCTTCAAAAACTACGGCAATGCGTACCAAATATCCGAATTGTTGGAGGAAGAGGATGATAAAGAATTGGCATGCGAACTGGAGCGGTTTTCAGACTTGCTAAATCTGAATCATCTCGATAGGATTGAAAAGGAGGTTGAAATGTTGAAAACAATGAAAAATAGAGAATACAGCCATTCACTTCCTGAACTTACCGTCAAACCTGTTCTCAAGGATTTCCTGAAAGAGTTTGGCACCACAAAAGGCAATCCGGCTCTTTTCCAATACAACTTGGCGAAATGGCAATATAAGAATAAGAACTATGCACTCTCGCTCATTTCACTCTCAGAGGCTATTCTCACTTATGCCTGCCTGCAAGCCGGCGCAGAATGGAACAACCAAGAAGACCGTGAAAAAGTAAAAGATACCATCTTCAATAAGACAAGTGAACTTCCGGCCAATTTGGCAATCTGCTATCATAAAATACGCAAAATACGTAACTCCGTAGCACATTCGCAGAAAACCTCATGTACTTCTCAAGGGATTATCAAAGAGTTAAAGAACGCATTGGATATGGTAAAAACGTATATTCATTGATACTAACTGCCTATGGGACACAACGTTTTGAAGCAACAAAGGCGACTTGAACTCGTGGACGAATGCCTCCGCAAGTTCGCCAAACCGATGAATATTGACCAGATCGCTACCTTTTGCAATCAAGCATTAGGCAGTAAAACCAGTACACGCCAATACAAGTACGACATCGAAAAGATTGAAGAAACATTTGAAGTTCCAATACATGTAGAAACCATCAGTGGCAAGAAATGTTATACTTACGGCGATACCGGTTTTTCAATTAAGGATAATGGCGCATTGGGGCAGATGGAACAGTCGCAACTGAAGAAAGTGATGGACTACTTGGCGACCTTCTCCGGATTGGGCATTGATGCAGGACTATGCGAAGTGACGGACGAGATAGGACGCATACTTGGTTATGACAAAGAAGACAATGCGGTCGTCTCTTTTGAAAAGACGGACTTGGTATGCTCCGGAAAAGAGAAAATGGATATTATTTTCAATACGCTCTTCAAGTCAATAATACAAAGGCAAACGCTCAATGTAAAATACATCGTACCGGGACGGGGTAAACGCGAATGGATAATTTTCCCTCAATTCCTCAAGCAATATAACCAACGTTGGTATCTTATTGCAACCAAGCATCACGACGATAAGGGAGAGATAAACCACATTGCTTTGGACAGAATTGAGCGCATTGAACCCAACCATAATATTCCGTACACAAAGAGCAATATAGACTTTGCCGAATATTTCGACAATGTTGTTGGCATCACAAAACCGGAAGGAAGTCAACCCCAAGAAATAATCCTGCAGATTGAGAAAGGAGAATATTCTTACATCGAAAGCAAACCGATACATCCCTCCCAAGATGAGTTGTTCGATACCCCGGACAAGGATAAATATGTGCGCATTTCATTATACGTACATAACAATTACGAGCTTAGAAGTAAAATCCTCTCTTTTGGGAGTAAAGTGACCGTCATCGAACCTAAAAGTTTAAGGGACAAGATAAAAAGTGAAATTCAAAAAGCATTGGACAATTACAAATAGATAACGAAAAACAATCGAGATATGGCAAGAAAATTATTTTTATCGATATTGGGAACCGGCAGATATATGCCTTGCAGTTACAGCAAAGATGACTTGGTGCTGGACGAAACGAAGTTCATCCAACAAGCCCTTATCGAATATCTGCAAAAAAGCAACATATGGACCCCTAATGACAAAGTGATTATTTTTCTTACTGAAAAGGCGAGAAAGACACATTGGATTCCAACCTCATCTGATGAAGAAGGATTGGAAAGTATCATAAAAAACATGGAGGTTGCTTATGAGGGAGTGGCAATCCCCGACGGGAATAGTGACGAACAGATGTGGAGCATCTTCGAAACGATATATTCTCAATTTGAAGAGGGGGATGAGCTGTACATCGATATCACGCACAGTTTCCGTTACCTTCCCATGTTGCTCATTGTGCTCGTCAACTATGCAAAATTACTGAAGAATGTCACAGTAAAAGGTATTTATTATGGCAATTGGGAAGCTAAAAACGAAGAGGGCATAGCTCCAATTATGGACCTCTTGCCGTTGTCTTTATTACAAGATTGGACTATGGCAGCATCTGATTTTCTACAATATGGGCAGATAAAGAAATTGTTTGCCATCTCAAATGAACCATTGAACGGTATTTTGAAAAATCCAGAAAGTCGTACAAATGACAATTTAGAATTACGATCTTTCCTTAAAGCCTTACAAAGTACAGTAAACGATCGCCTCACTTGCAGAGGAAAAAATATCATAGATAGCCCCGATCTCGCACGATTGAAAAAGTCTGCCGACCAGATTGAGAATGTTTCTATCACACAACTCAAACCGATATTTGAGAAAATAAAAGGGTCATTATCCGATTATGGAACAGGAAAAGACATAAAGAATTGCATCAAAGCAGCAAGATGGTGCTTTGAAAACAATTTGCATCAGCAATGTATCACTCTTTTGGAAGAGGGAATAATTACATTATTTACGGATGCCATCGGCAAGAATTACCGATTCAAAAACGACAGAAACCTTATTGACAAATGCATTTACATCCTCT
>CAVJQR010000244.1:0-359 GCA_963651605.1 Agathobaculum sp. | reverse complement strand
ATCCCGAACTTCCGGAAGATCAATGGATTGTAACCGACGATGATCAAAAGGAAGAAATCAAACAGATACTTAAGAATGACCTCGGCCATTGGAGTGGTCGTGAATTTCTCAATCTCATAAGGAAAATCAAAGAACTTAGAAACGACTACAATCATGCAGGGTTTAAAGAAAAATCTCGTCAAGCAGACAAAATAATAAAACAGATAAATGATTACCTAATTGAAACAGAACGGTTTCTTGGTATCGGAAGGGAATGAGGAGATTCCTTTAGTGTCACTGCATCCGACCTCTAATTCTCTCCTCCTTTTCCCTTGCGTTGGAGGCGGGCCTTACTTGCGGCCAAAGAAAGTGGTTATAGC
>CAVJQR010000243.1:0-3701 GCA_963651605.1 Agathobaculum sp. | reverse complement strand
ATCTTGGTCGGTCATCTCCCACTCCGGTTTCATGACCGGGTTACCTTCGGCATCGCTGCACTGTCCGGAGCCGTCCAATGTCGTAGCGCCGGAGTTGATCAGATGGATGATACCGTTCTTGGCTTCGCCGGTCAGTTCCATACCGGTCACACGCTTCACTGCTTCAGGACTCCAATAGGTGCGCACATCGCTGAAGATTTGAGCCCGGTGAGTCAGCAGATGGGCGAACAACATCGAGACGCCGTTGAGCGAATCGTTCTCGGTTGCCACAACAAAGGCTTCACGAATACCGTTCCAGTCGAAAGAAGTATTAAGCATCGCCTCGGTAAAGTCGCCGTTCGGTTTCCAGTCTGTCCACTGGCGCTGGCCTTGGAAGCCGGCTGCAATGGCATTGTGTCCCAATGATTCCTCCTTGAATCCCATCTCCAACAACTTGGGATTGCCCAACATCAAGTCGCGGAAGATGAGGGTCATCTTCACAACAAACTCCCAATCTCGGTCTTTGCCGGAACGATCCTTGACCTTGGCTGTCGGGTTATAGTCTACGCCTTCGTTGGGTTTGCAGTATTTCTCGGTCCAGGCCATAGCCTTTTCAAACTCGTCATGGTCGTAGATGCCTTGCTCCATGCGACGAAGGATCTCGGTCTCGTCCACACTTTCGTTGCGCATACCAAGGTATTCCTGAAAAAAGTCGGGGGTAACGATAGATCCGGCGATACCCATTGCCACGCTACCAACACTCAAGTAGCTCTTTCCACGCATGGTAGCCACCGCCATCGCCGCACGGGCAAAGCGGAGGATCTTCTCGGCTACGTCGGCCGGAATCGTATTGTCGGCCAAATCCTGCACATCATGCCCGTAGATACCGTAAGCGGGCAACCCTTTTTGGGCGTGGGCAGCGAGGACAGCTGCCAAATAAACGGCTCCGGGGCGCTCTGTTCCATTGAATCCCCACACGGCCTTGGGCCAATAAGGGTTCATATCCATGGTTTCCGATCCGTAACACCAGCAGGATGTGACGGTGATCGTGGCCCCTACTCCTTCGCGTTCGAACTTATCGGCACAGGCAGCAGTCTCGGCAACACGTCCGATGGTACCGTCGGCAATGACACACTCTACAGGGGTGCCATCGCCATGACGCAAGTTGGAAGTGATCAAGTCGGCCACAGCATGTGCCAAGCTCATTGTTTTTTCTTCAAGACTTTCGCGGACGCCTCCCTGACGGCCGTCGATGGTGGGACGAATCCCAATTTTCGGATACTTTTTCATGTGATTTAAATTTAGCAATGTATTCTGTATTTGTTTGAGAATGATGGTTGGCCCCTCGCATAAGAAGTTGTTGAAATCTCAAATAGGTGCTATTTTTCATTCCGTACAAAAGAACACAATTTATAGCGGATAACAAAGTTTTCCCTGCATGTTGTAAAACATATATTCAGTATCCGAAGCAGAACCACAGACAAGAAACGGCTGTATCAAAGCGTAAAGGGATGCTCTTCGTCCCATTTTTTGGCCGCTTCGCGGGCTGCATCCAGCCGTTTCTCTTCCGCTACGCCCTCAGTTGCCCGACAGATGGCAAGGGCCATAGAGCAAGCAGAATAGAGAGTGACATTGTCTTTATAGCGTTCGATGGCCCACGCATAAATCTGTTGACGGTCGGCATTCTCCAAATATCGGCTGTTTTGCGGGTGACGGCTCTCCGGTGTATAGGCCGATTTCTTCCCCATTGCGACAACGATCTTCTCGCAATCCTCCTCGCCGAAGCTGATAATCTGCAGTTTGTTTTCAGCAAAGCGAGCAGTACCATCACTCCCCACCTCATTCAGATCGGTTGTTATCGACTCGATAGTGGCCTCCGATGGCAACGTGTAGAGCAGTTCGATGGCAGTAGCTGCGGTATCATCGTCCGCCACATAGTTGTAAGCAATGACGGCATCCTGATATTCGAAACCAAGATCCCCCATCAAGGCAGCAAACAGGTCGGCCGTTTCCCGGTCGGCCTCCGACAACAAATAGGTATAACTCAGTTCGGCACCTCCCTGATAGAGCCCGGCATTGGTATAGACGCAGGTGATCTTCACGCCCAAAGCCTCGGCAAATTTTTCGGCTGTTTCCTTGACCTGTGCGGTATTGTGCAGCATTTCCTCGTAGTTGGCCGTCGTCAGTGTGCTGCGGAAATAGGGGGCTACGGTGGCATATTGCGCAGTATAATCGATCGGGGTCTCCTTTTCCGCGTGGGGATCATTCTTCGAACAACACAACTGTGTGGTGACAAGGACCGAAGCAAGCACTGCCCACACGACCGACATGATTCTGTTTCTCATTTTCATCGTACTCATTTTTTCTTTCAATTCTTCACTTTCGGAGGCTGTTATGCCTTCGCTTCTTCTTTTTTCCGCTTCTTCCAAAGCTGATAGCTATTGACGATATTCTGCCACAAGACATAGGAACCGGGGGCTACCGACGAGACCGGATCCAAATAGGTGTAAGCCATCCAAATGGCCAAGACCGTGTTCTTCTGCCCCAATGCCTGCCCCGCACTGATACGGTCGTGATAATGCGTACCGATACGCTTTCCCAAATAGAACTGCAAGGCACAAGTCACCAACCCGGCCATGGCTATCATCACCTCGGCCATCACCGGAACCTGACTGTGTACCAGCGAACGAACGGTCTGAGCCGTGACAACCATCAAGGCAATGGACCACAGATAAAAAGCTGCATCGCGCAGACTCAACAGAAACTGATGCAGAGGGGGCACGAAACGGCGAATCAACACTGCCAAGATGAAAGGGAACAACAGCAAAGGAAAGACCTTGCTCAAGATCTTGAAGAAGGCCGCCAAAAAGGTCATTCCCGCATGAGGCTCGACCAAAGGAAAGAGCAACGGCACGGCTACGGCCGCCAAGATGTTGGACAACAATGTATAGGTGGTCAGTGCCGATACGCTTCCCCCCAACTTGCCGGTGATCACCGCCGCAGCTGTGGCCGTCGGACAAATCAGACAAACCATGGCACCTTCTGCCACTTCACGGTAAGAGTCGGGCAAATGGCAGAACAACAACGCCCCGATCATCGCGAGGCAAAAGAGAATCTGCAACAGCAACAGCCAGCCGTGCCATGGCACCGGCAGCAGATCGCGCGTATCCACCTTACAGAAAGTAAGCAGCAACTGAGCAAAAATCAAGAAAGGCATCAGATATGCCAAAAACTCATTTACAAAAGGTTTGGTCGGGGCCAAAAAGGGAATATTGACATAGAGAAAGTATCCTACGACGCCTGCAGACATAGCCACCGGAAGCGTCCAGTTTTTTAGAAATTTCAACAATCGCATCTTCTTCTAATCTAAACATTTATTTCAGGACTCCGGCCGGAAATCTCCCCGACCATCATTCCTTTCACGCCGCAAAGGTACGCTTTCATACCTCACCAAGCAAGAATCTGATGAGAAATAAATGGCCGAAAACACCGCAGTTCCGAAAAAGTTTCTCGGCATGAAACTCGAGTTTTCCCCCGAATGAACTGCAGTTTTGTGCCGAGAAAACTGCCAAAGGCTCTCGAGATTCAAATCATTTCATCGAGAAAAGCGACAGCATTGTTTGGCTTTTTCACTTTCATTCGACGTGACCAACGGCAACGGACGGCAGGCACGTCAATGGGAGGCGATGCGACACCCGATCAACCCGCCGGGCAGCATGATC
>CAVJQR010000242.1:0-3708 GCA_963651605.1 Agathobaculum sp. | reverse complement strand
CTATCAAGAGGGCCCCGCCTTGTGGCCGGAGGGTGAGCTCGATGCGTTTCTTCTTGCTCGTTTCCTTGGCAGAGACCTTCGGAATGTCCTCTTTGCCATCTTCATAAATGGTAAACCGGCCGACATTCAACGCCGTTGGGTCGACCGTTATCTTGCGCACCTCTTTCGAGGCATTGACTGCTCCTACGTACCACGTGTCACCTTTTCGGCGAGCCATCACCAGATATTGCCCGGGGTAGCCATCGAGGAAGCGGGTCTCGTCCCATGTCGTAGGGACATTCTTCATATAATCTATGCAAGCCGCGGGGGCATCCGTCAGATTGTTGGGTGCCAAGGCGAAGTGCTGGATCGGGTTTTGGAAGAGGATCGTCGTAGCCAATTCGAACACGTTGCTCGTCCGGCGGGTGGTTCCGCCGTCATTCTTCCTGTTCAGTCGTTTGTTCAAGAAGCATCCGCCGAAATCCATGATGCCCAAACTGTTGCGCATGAAGGGATGAAGGCAGGTGTTGAATGCCTCATTGTCGCAGAAATGTTGATTGAACACCATATTTTCGGAAGCCAAAACGGCCTCACTGCCAACGTAGTTCGGATACATCCGCTCCCAACCGCGGGGGATGGTGCAACCGTGGAAGATCACCATCAAACCATGATCGTCGGCATCGCTCAGGATGGCTTCATACAGGCGGATCGTCTCTTGCTTGTCGCCGCCGAAGAAATCCACTTTGATACCCTTCACGCCCAAGCTTTGCAGCCACCTCATCTCTCTCTTTCGGGCAATAGGGCTGTCCATACAATCGGTCGGCCCCTGCTCGATATCATTCCAATAGCCGCTCGAACTGTACCACAAAAAGAGATCTACTTTCTTGCTGTGGGCATAATCGACCAGTTCTTTCATCCGCTCGCGCCCGATCTTCGTATCCCACCAATTGTCTATCAGGATATATTCATAGCCCATCGCCGCAGCAAAGTCGATATAGGTTTTCTGATCGTCGTAGTTGATACTGCCATCTTGCCAAAGGATCCAGCTCCATACCCCGCGCCCAAACGTATATGTATGGTCTGATTCATAGCGGGGAGAGACGAGATCCCACGGAACGGTCGTCTCAACAATCGGCTTCAGTGTCGAACCGACGGTAATCGTTCGCCAAGGTGTCGCCCCAGGCAAGGCAAAAGCCGGCTCGACCGACCCGAGTCCGTTGTTCTCTTCCGCCATCGGAAAGGCCACCGTATAGAGGTTTCCTTCTTGCCGCTCGCTCAAGTGGGAAGCGCAATAACGGCTATCCACACCCGTTTCGCCGACCAACACCCAGCCGTCATCCCCGATGTGGAACAGGCAAGGGAACGTATATCCGTGACCATATTGGGAGGGTTCGCTCATGGCGGCGTCGGCCTTGTACTCTTCCTCGTAGCTCGGCTTGGTTCGTTTCCATCCAATCATCGCATCGCTCTGCGGAGATAGGAACGTGGTGGTCTGCTGCGGAAAGCAAAAGCCGCTCTTCTCGCCGTAGACGGTCACGCTCACTTTCTCGTTCTGACGCGGTAAAAAATAGCGGTAGGCCACATCGTTGTTGCCGACACGGAAGATGAGATCGATCTTCTCTCCTTTTCCGTTTTCTAAATGGCAGGTCAATTCGGTAGCCACATAGTGGATTTCCGACTTCTTGATGCGGTTCATATGATAAACTGTATCAATCGACCGTAGCGAATGTCCTTTGAGTTGCATCGCCTCTGTGAAGTCTCCTATGCTTGTCCGTAAGCCCAAAGGGGACTTCTGAAGGAGGTTTTTCCCCTCATACATTACGGAGTAAGCCACCTCTCCGCCTTTCTCTTGCGAACAGTCGACCGTCAAAGCCAACTTTTTGTCGGGTCCTTCTACTTGTATATTCTCCGCCCACAACGATGGTGTACAGCAGAGTGCCAGCAATAGGCTCCATTTCATTTTCATATTGTTGCGTTTATTCTGTTTTTACTCATTCCATCTTTTCTTTTTCTCTTCACTTCTCCTGCTTCGGTATCCGAATGACTGTCATCGAATAGGCCGGAAGATCGTAGGCAAACCGCCCACTGACGGTAATCGCGTCGGTGAACGGGCGGGCTATCCGATCGTCAGGTTGGCCCGAAAGGAGGATTCTTGTAGCGCGTTGCTCGCCCGTCAACGATGGAATCGTCAAAGAGGCTTCCACACGGGTCGGCAGCAAATTCACCAGTTTCAAGATCATATCGCCGCCGGCTTCGTCACGAACGACCGACACCCCGACACGGCTCTTCACCGAAGCCGACGATGAATCGAGCTGCAAGTCGGACGTAATATACGTATCCCCGGCATGTTGGCCGAACAGTTGCTGAACGTAGTAGTCGACCGTCGGCTTCACCTCTTTATTGTTGAAGTAGATCAGGTCGGGATTCCACTGCGTATGCCCCTCTTTTGCCAACAACGGAGCATAAGATGTCATGGAAACGACATCGGCATTCCGTTCGACAGACGTCAGGAAGAGGGCCGTTGCCAAAGCGGTCTCGATCGTGCTGTGGCGGCCCGCAATGTGAGCGGCATACTCACCCAAGTAAACTTTCGACTGCGAGCGGTCGTACTTGTCGTAATAATCCGTATTGTGGATGAACCACCCCGGTGTGTTGTAGTTGTGTTCGTCGACCATCGGGATGTTCAACTCCTTGGCCAGCTTCCAACCCTCCTCATAATCGGTTCCTTCGCTGAAGGGTCCGACGGTACCCACCACGACAATGTCAGGATACTTCTCGCGGACAGCGTTGTAAATCATCGTGAAGCGCTCCACAAATGCGTCACTGATCAGATCTTCGTTGCCCACTCCCAAATATTTCAAGTGGAAAGGTTCGGGATGACCGGCCTTGGCTCTCTCCTTTCCCCACGTGCTTTTCTTCGCATCGCCGTTGGCATATTCGATCAGGTCCAAGATATCTTGTACGTATTGTTCCATCTCCTCCATCGGAATGCCGCCTTGCTGCCCGAGGCTTGTCACCAGATCATGAGAGTGATGTGCTGCAGAGGCGGAATTTTGGCAAGGAACACCCGCTGCCACGACGGGCAATGGTTCGGCTCCTATATCCTCACAAAATTGAAAAAACTCGAAGTATCCCAATCCACGCGTCTGATGATAGCGCCAAATGTTGGGGGCCGGTTTGCGTGCTTCCAACGGGCCGATAGACTCTTTCCAGTTATAAATATTGTCGACCCCGTCACCATGCGCCAGGCAACCGCCGGGGAAGCGGACAAACTTCGGATGGATGTCGGCAATCGTCCGGGCCAAGTCTGCCCGCAAGCCGTTTTTATGTCCTTTGAATGTCTTCTGCGGGAAGAGCGAAACCATGTCGAAAGCATAAGTTCCTGCCGACTGTGGGGCAATCACCAGCCTAGCACTGTCCGCATCGGCCAGGGCGGTCAACACTTCTGCCTGCTTCTTCCAGGCAGAAGATGCTATCGACAAGGTGGTTTGTGCCACTGTTTTCCCCTCTTTCGACACCAACGATACGGTTGTCTTTCCGCCTTTGCTTCCGTTCATTGTACGGGCAAACAGCGAGAAGTCGTATTTCTCTCCCTGTTTCACCACGATGCCGTCATAGCCGGCATTGGACAAAGAGGCCCCTGCCTCCTCCACATTCAACAAGGCGTAGTGAGGATTGTTGGCATGGATCGGGTCGTCTGTGCCCACCATCAACGAGGCTTTTCCCATA
>CAVJQR010000241.1:0-3740 GCA_963651605.1 Agathobaculum sp. | reverse complement strand
GGATGTAAAAGAGGGTGTGGCCGTTATCGAACGTACTGATTTCAACTACTTCGAAGTGGCCGATGCGATTATGGAGCAGATCCTTGCATTGTCTGAAGCAACCGAAAAAGAGGTGCAAGCGATCAGAAACAACTGTTTTGCCCTTTCACAAAAGGCAGAATGGAACCGATTCATCACCTATTACCAGCAAGCTTTCAGCATTGCCATGGGAAATGCTGAAAAAAGAAATGCAAAACAATAATGTGTGAATCTGATATTTATCGTATCTTTGCAGAAAAATTAAACTAAAAAAGAATTACATAAACTTCAAAATAATGAATATTAAAACAAATGATCCTATTTGGAAAGAGATTTATTCTCAATCCAAACTTCCTGCCTCTTTGGAGGTTTTAAAAGATCTGGCAAGCAACCTTTGGTGGGTGTGGAATCATGACGGCGCTAAACTTTTCGGCAAAATTGATCCGGTGCTTTGGAAACAAACTTCCGGTAACCCTGTTCAGTTGCTTCAAAGCCTCTCCTACCAACGTATCGAGGAGATCTTGAAGGATGATGAATTAATGTCTGAAATCAAAAGAGTTTATGCGAAGTTCAGAGCTTACGTAGATGTTAAGCCGGACGCAACCAAACCGTCTGTAGCCTACTTCAGCATGGAATATGGTTTGACCAATGTATTGAAAATCTATTCCGGCGGTTTGGGTATCTTGGCAGGTGACTACTTGAAAGAAGCCAGCGATAACAATATCGACATGTGTGCCGTAGGTTTCCTTTACCGTTACGGATACTTCACACAAACATTGGCGATGGATGGTCAGCAAATTGCCAACTATGAAGCGCAAAACTTCAGTTTGCTGCCCATCACTCAGATGACAGAAAGCAATGGCGAACCGATGATCTTGGAAGTACCTTACCCGGGACGTGTCGTATATGCCAACATCTGGCGCGTAAATGTTGGTCGCGTTCCTTTGTATTTGATGGATACCGATATTCCACAAAACAGCGATTGGGACCGCTCAATTACTCACCAATTGTATGGTGGCGATTGGGAAAACCGCATGAAACAAGAGTATTTGCTGGGTATTGGTGGTATCTTGATGTTGAACAAGCTGGGAATCAAGAAGCAAGTTTACCACTGCAACGAAGGACATGCCGCCTTGATCAACGCACAACGTTTGGTCGACTACATCCAAAAAGAAGGTTTGACATACAACCAAGCAATGGAAGTAGTCCGTGCTACTTCATTGTATACCGTACATACTCCGGTTCCGGCCGGCCACGACTACTTCGATGAGGATTTGTTCGGCCGTTATATGGGCGAATTCCCCGGCAAGTTAGGTATCAGTTGGCATGACTTTATCGGCTTGGGCCGCATCAATCGCGACTCGAATGAGAAGTTCTGCATGAGTACATTCGCATTGAACACTTGCCAGGAAGCAAATGGTGTAAGCTGGTTGCACGGCAAAGTGTCACAGCGCATGTTTGCTCCGTTGTGGAAAGGTTACTTCCCTGACGAGTTGCATGTAGGTTATGTTACAAATGGTGTTCACATGCCGACATGGGCTTCAACGGAATGGAAACGTTTCTTCCACGAACGTTTTGACAAAAACTTCATGGAGGATCAGTCTAATCAGAAGCATTGGGAAGCAATCCAGAACATTGCCGACGAAGACATCTGGAACATCCGTATGACTTTGAAAAACAAACTGGTAAAATATATCAAAGATGTTTACAAAGCAACTTGGTTGAAGAACCAAGGGGATCCTGCCAAGGTAATCTCTATCTTGGATAAAATCAACTCCAACTCTTTGATGATCGGTTTCGGTCGTCGTTTTGCCACATACAAACGTGCCCACTTGTTGTTCACGGATTTGGATCGTTTGTCCAAGATCGTCAACAACGAAAAATACCCTGTACAGTTCATCTTCACAGGAAAAGCTCACCCGGCTGACGGTGGTGGCCAAGGCTTGATCAAACACATCATCGAGATCTCACGCCGTCCTGAATTCCAAGGCAAGATCATCTTCTTGGAAAACTACGACATGCGTTTGGCTCGTCACTTGATTGCCGGTGTAGATGTTTGGTTGAATACCCCGACTCGTCCGTTGGAAGCTTCCGGAACCTCAGGCGAAAAAGCCGAAATGAACGGTGTATTGAACTTCTCTGTATTGGACGGATGGTGGTATGAAGGCTATCGCGAGGGAGCCGGTTGGGCATTGACCGACAAGCGTACGTACGACAATCAGCAGTATCAAGACCAATTGGATGCAGCTACTATCTATAACATGTTGGAAGCAGAAATCATCCCGACCTATTATGCAAAGAACAGTAAGGGATATTCACCTGAATGGATTCAATACATCAAGAATTCAATGTCTCAGATTGCTTACAACTACACGATGAAGCGTATGTTGGATGACTACATCGACCGTTTCTACAGCAAGCTGGCTATTCGTTCCAACGTCTTGAAAAAAGACAACTATGCTAAAGCCAAAGAAATTGCTGCCTGGAAAGAAGAGGTAGAAGCTCATTGGGATGCTTTAGAGGTATGCTCATTCACAAGCGATGCCGACTATGCAGCCAATGGACCGGCCGTTGGAAAAGATGCATCCTTCTTCTTGGAAGTCGACCGTCATGAGCTGCAAGCACAATTGGGTGTCGAAGTTATTGTAACAAAGCAAGATCCTGAAAAGAATCAGACAGTCATCATCAAGAAGAAAGAGTTCAACTTGGTGAAAGAAGAAGGCTCTAAGTTGTTCTTCGAACTGCATATGACAGAAACAGAAGCTGGTCCTCAGCAGATCGGTTTCCGCATCTTCCCGAAGAATCACGACTTGCCTCACCGCATGGACTTCGCTTATATCCGCTGGATTCAATTGTAATCCTTACGAGGATAGCACGATATCCGTATAATCAACAGAAAGGAATGTATCAACAATGGTGCATTCCTTTCTTTTCAAACAGACAATCAAACGAACAGTATGATCCTTTATAACATAACTTTAAACATTGAAAATGATATCGTCGAGCCGTGTTTGCGCTATCTGAAACAGTCCTATATTCCGCAAGCGACACGAAGCCGTGTCATGCATTCGCCGAAGTTGCACCGCGTTCTTCCGCACGATGACAATGAAACAGGCACGGAAAGCTATGCCATTCAATTCAATGTGAAGAATGTTGATACGCTAAACTATTGGATAGAGCACGAAGGTGTTCATATTTCGAAGCAGTTGCTCGCTATCTTCGGAAACAAGGTTATTGGATTTACTACAGTGCTGGAAGAAATAGAATTGCCCGAATGATACACGAACGCATTATATTAGGTATTGATCCCGGTACGATCGTCATGGGATATGGTGTACTTGTCGTGGAAGACAATAAGCCCCGTCTGGAAACGATGGGAGTCATCCAACTCAACAAGTATGAGGATCACTACTTGCGTTTGAAAAAAATCTTCGAACGTGTATTGGGATTAATCGACCATTATCATCCCGATGAATTGGCTATCGAAGCCCCTTTCTTCGGGAAGAATGTACAGAGTATGCTGAAATTGGGTCGTGCACAAGGGGTTGCCATGGCTGCAGCTCTTGAACGCGATATTCCCATCTTTGAATATGCCCCGCTGAAGATCAAAATGTCCATTACCGGCAACGGACAAGCCTCGAAAGAGCAAGTAGCCGGTGTCTTGCAGAAATATTTGCATATCCCACAAGAGTACATGTTGCCACAATTGGATGCCACCGATG
>CAVJQR010000240.1:0-3787 GCA_963651605.1 Agathobaculum sp. | reverse complement strand
ATATCATTATTTTTATTAGCATTGATAGCGCTCGTCTCGTTGCCGGCTCAAGCTAAATTGAAATGGGGCGTAAAAGGTGGTGCCAATATAAGCAATGTACATCTAAAGGAGCTTCCTGAAGCTGTAAAAACAAAGAATTTTACGGGCTTTCATCTCGGTCCGATGATCGAAGCCACCGTTCCATTGGTGGGCATTGGCTTTGATTTCTCATTGCTCTACTCTCAGATGGGTACGGAGATCGGAACGACAAAGATCAAAACCAACTATTTGGACGTTCCTCTTAACTTGAAATGGAAATTCGGCACGCCGATGGCTAAAGTCTATGCTGCAGCCGGTCCGTTTGTCGGCTTCCGATTGGGCGATGGAAAAGTATGGGATATAGTTGCTACACAAATAGAAGAAAAATCATTCAGTGCCGGATTGAATATCGGAGCAGGTGTCGAATTGGCGCAGCATCTTCAGATTGGAGCAACCTATCATTGGGGAATGACAGACAATTACAGTATCGCAAAGGTAGGCTCTGACGGAAAGAATCGTTGCTGGCAGATCTCGGCAGCCATTCTTTTTTAAGTAGATAATCCGTACCTTTGGTGCGATGAAATATGCAGAAGTCATACTCCCGTTGCCGTTAGAAAACGTCTATACGTATAAAATCCCGGCAGATTTGGAATCGGTTGTGGTTCCTGGTTGCCGGGTTATTGTACATTTTGGAAAAAAACGATTCTACACGGCAATTGTTTACACGGTACATGAAAGGCAACCGAAAACGGATTATGAGCTGAAAGAAATCTATGCATTGCTCGATGCAACCCCTATTTTAAAGCGGCCGCAACTTCGCTTTTGGGAGTGGATCGCCTCCTATTATCTTTGTAAATTGGGGGATGTTTATAAAGCGGCACTTCCTTCCGGTCTCAAAATCGAGAGTGAAACGACGGTTACCTATAATTCGGATTTCGTTTCTGAGCAACCTCTGAAAATGAACGAGTGTGCTGTGTTGGATGCTTTCGGATCAAAATCGGAGCAGTTGACGGTCTCCGAATTGGAACATAAGACGGGCCTTCGCAATATTGTTCCGGTTATTGCATCGTTGATGAACAAGGGTGCAGTCGTTGTTTCGGAACAATTGAAGCAAGGGTTTACTCCTAAGAAAGAGACATACGTCAGATTTGCTTCACAATGGAGCGATGACGAGAAAAAAGTGGAGATGTTCTCTTTGGTGAAGCGTGCGCCCAAACAAGAGCAACTTCTTCTTCGGCTTTTGGCTTTGAGCCGATCATTGCGGAAAGGAGTAGTGGTTGAGCAAGAGGTATCGAAGAAAGAGTTGTTGAATCAAAAGGACGATTTTGCTGCAGCCTTGGCAGCGTTGTTGAAGAAAGGGGTGGTGGAGGCCTACGAGAAAGAGGTGAGCCGCCTGCAACAGAAGGCGTGTCGGTTACAACCTTTGCATCCATTGACTGACGTTCAGCAGCATGCTTATTGGAAATTGCAAGACTGCTTCAAGCAATATGATATAGCTTTGCTCTATGGCGTTACCTCTTCCGGCAAGACGGAGATATACATTCATCTGATTGATCAAGTGTTACGCTCTGGAAAGCAGGTACTTTACTTGTTGCCGGAGATCGCTTTGACAACACAACTTACGGAGAGATTGGGTCAATTGTTTGGAGATATGTTGGTGTATCACTCGAAGTTTTCAGACAATGAACGGGTCGAGATATGGAACAAGTTGCTGCATGACAACTCTCCTCGGTTAATATTGGGCGTACGCTCCTCCTTGTTTTTGCCTTTTTCCAACTTGGGCCTGATCATTGTTGACGAAGAACATGAGACATCCTATAAACAACAAGATCCGGCTCCTCGGTATAATGCCCGTAATGCCGCCATGGTTTTGGCCCACATGCACGGCGGAAAGACATTGTTAGGCTCAGCAACACCCTCGATTGAGTCCTATTTTAATGCTATTCATGGGCGATATGGTTTGGTAGAGTTGGCTTCTCGTTATGGAGAGTGTCGACCTCCTCAGATTTTGTCGGTAAATATTCGTGAATTGAAGCGGAAGAAATTGATGAAGAATCCACTCTTTTCACCATTGCTTATCGAAAAAATGCAACAAGCTTTCGAGGTTGGCGACCAAGTCATTTTGTTTCAGAACCGACGAGGCTTTGCTCCGATGATGGAGTGTCGGGATTGTAGTTGGGTTCCGCATTGTGTGAATTGTGATGTGAGCATGACTTTTCACAAATATCAAAATCGTTTGGTTTGTCATTATTGTGGTTATTCGACAGCATTGCCGACAAAGTGTCCGGAATGTGGAGAGAGCAATCTGCAAATGATGGGATTCGGAACAGAGAAGGTCGAGGAAGAGGTCGCAAATCTCTTCCCTGATTGCAAAGTTGCTCGTCTTGATTTGGATGCGGCCCGTAGTCGTACGGCTTACGAACGGATATTGGGCGATTTCGAGAAGGGAAAAACTCAAATATTGATCGGGACACAGATGATTTCGAAAGGACTCGATTTCAGCCGGGTCGGAGTAGTGGGAATATTGAATGCCGATACGTTGATGAATTACCCCGACTTTCGTGCCCATGAAAGAGCTTATCAGCTATTGGTGCAGGTGAGTGGTCGCGCCGGACGTCGTGATAAACAAGGAGTGGTCATACTACAAACATCCCAACCGGAGCATCCATTGCTTCAACAAGTCATGTCATTTGCTTACCAAGATATGGTAGATTCACAGCTGGGTGAGCGGAAAATGTTCCATTATCCTCCCTATTTCAGACTGATTGAATTGATACTAAGGGCAAAGAATGAGACTGTGCTGAATGAATCGTCCCGTCTTTTTGCTGAAAAATTGAGAGCTAAATTGGGCGATCGATTGCTTGGTCCGGTGATTCCTCCCATATCTTATATTCAAACCTACCATATTCGTAAGATTGTGATCAAGGTAGAAGCGACCGCTTCTGTGCAGGCCATGCGTGAGTTATTGGAAAAGGTCACATGGGAGATGCAGCAATTACCCACCTTTCGTCAAGTCCTTATTCATTATGATGTGGATCCCTTATAATATAAATGTAAGAAAAAGCGTAGTATGAATTGTATGAAAAAGAATAAAATCAAAATATTGTTTGTCTGTTTAGGGAATATTTGTCGGTCTCCATCGGCTGAGGCGGTAATGAAAAAACTGGTAGAAGACGCGGGGTTAGGTAATGTCTTCGAGATTGATTCCGCAGGAATTATCGGTTATCATGAGGGCGAGAATGCTGATCCTCGGATGCGCGCCCATGCCGCTCGTCGTGGATATCGGTTAGACTCCATATCACGCCCCATTTGCATGGACGATTTCTATACATTCGACTGGATTATCGGCATGGACAATCGGAATATAGACGATTTGAAACGTAAAGCTCCTGATTTTGAATCGGAAGCCAAAGTGCATCAGATGATGGAATTTGCTTCTGACAGTGTCTATGATTATGTACCGGACCCTTATTACAGCGGAGCAGAAGGTTTCGAACTTGTTCTTGATTTGTTGGAATATGCTTGTGCGAATTTGCTGACAGAACTAAAAAAACAATATATGTTGTAAATTCGAAAAATAGACAAATCGACACAAAGTTGTTGAGGAATCCATGAAGCTTTTTGTTTCTTTTTTGTATATTTGCTTCGTAAACTTAAACTCTATAAAGCATTGAAAATGAAAAACGCAATTGATAGAATTGCCGAAAGCATAAAAGAAGAACTTACTCAGTCTCTCGATCGTTGTGGATTGATGTATCGTTTGTTCTAT
>CAVJQR010000239.1:0-3807 GCA_963651605.1 Agathobaculum sp. | reverse complement strand
AAACATAGGTGCTTTTCGTTAAAAACATGGCTGTTTTGAATCGAAAATACCTATGTTTTCTGCCATCAAAACAGCATTGTAGAAAGGAGAAAAGAGGCCAAAGAAAAAGGGGCGTGTTGTTTGTGAAAAAAGCTCGGGAGCTTTTAGGAAAATCATGGGCACCTTTTTCCAAAAAGCTCGGGATCTTTTTTCTTGAATCATAATATATTCATAATGAGAGTGTTATATATTTTGTATGAATACCGGCTTTATAAGACTGTTTTTTCGTTCGGAAATAAGTGTATCTTTGTGGAAAACGAAAAATTGAGAAGGTATGAGGATATTGGAAATATGTGCCAATTCGGCGCAGAGCTGTGCTGAAGCAGAGGTCGGAGGGGCCAAGCGCGTAGAACTTTGTGCGGCCATTCCTGAGGGGGGCACTACACCCAGCTACGGAGAAATCCGTATGGCGCAGGAATTGGCTCCACGGATTGACATCAACGTCATCATCCGTCCGCGCGGAGGCGACTTCCTTTATACGGAAGCTGAGGTGGGGGCGATGCTTCTTGATATCGAAATGTGCAAACAGTTGGGAGTGCATGGGGTAGTCTTCGGTTGCCTTACGGCCGAGGGTGAGTTGGATGTTCCGCTGATGCGGCGTTTGGTCGAGGTGGCCCGTCCGTTGTCGGTCACTTGTCATCGTGCGTTCGATGTTTGCCGTGACCCGTTCAAGACGCTCGACGAGCTGATCGGGTTGGGGGTGGACCGTGTGTTGACTTCCGGCCAGCAGCCGGATGCCGTCAAGGGAATCCCACTGATCCGGCAATTGGTGGAACGGGCAGCCGGTCGGATCGTCATCATGCCGGGCTGTGGTGTGCGCGAGGAGAATATAGCCCGTATCGAGCAGGAGACGGGCGCCCGCGAATTTCACACCTCGGCCAGAAGCATTGTATACAGTCGGATGATTTATCGCAACGAGAATGTGCCGATGGGGAGCAGTGCGGTCACTTCCGAATTTGAAACCGTGCAGACGGATCGCGAAAAAGTGAAAAGAATGGTGTAAAACACACTTTGGTCGTTCAAAAACTTTCTTTTCTTGTGTTTTTTGTTTTCCTTTGCAGTGAAATTGATGAAAATGGACTTTTCCGTGTTTTCATTCGGTCGAAAACGATGGAACATAGGGTAGATGTCGTGGCGATTTTCTCAGAAAATCATTGAAAAAGTGAATTTAATCATTGATCAGGGCAACTCGTCTGCAAAAGTAGCCGTATACGATGGCGCAAAGGCCGTGGATACGTTTGTTTATCGGGTATTGGATACAGATGCACTGGCTCCTTTGTTTGATGCTTATCCGTTGGATAAAGGGATATTTTCTACGGTGACGGCCGTAGACAATCGGCTTGTAGACTATCTGTCCGGTCGTTTGGATCGCTTTCTCTTTTTTGATGATCAGGTGAAATTGCCGATAACCATTGGCTACAAGACACCGACGACTTTAGGTAGGGACCGTATTGCCGCCGTTGTGGGGGCGCATCATCTGCAACCCGACAAGCCTCTGTTGGTGATCGATGCGGGTACATGCATTACGTATGAAGTGGTCGAACCTTCAGGATTGTATCTGGGGGGGAACATTTCGCCGGGTATGACGACCCGCTTTCATGCCTTGCATCATTACACCGACAAGTTGCCCTATTTGGTGGAAACGGATGAGGCTTTGAGCATTGGTACGACTACCGACGAGGCCATTCGGGCGGGCGTTGTAAACGGAATTGTCTTTGAAATGGACGGCTATATCGAACAATTGAAGCAAAGCTACCCGGATATTTTTGTTTTTTTAACGGGCGGGCATTCTTTTTATTTTGAAAGCCGACTAAAAAACTGCATCTTTGCAGACATTAATTTAGTGATGACAGGATTAAATAGAATCTTAGAATACAATGTTGAAATTTAAAAAGTTTATTTTTTTAGGAGTCATGATGATGACCCAATTGGTTGTATTCGGACAAAACAACACGTCATCTCCCTATACGCGCTTCGGCTATGGAGATTTGGCGAACCGTTCGTTTGGTGCCGGTCGAGCAATGGGTGGTGTGGGGATAGGTTTACGTTCTCCTAAACAGATAAATCCGATGAACCCGGCTTCTTATAGCTGTATGGATTCCCTGACATTCATCTTTGATATGGGCGCTTCGTTGCAGTCTTCAAAGTTCAGCGACGGAACCAACCGGTACAAAAACCTGAACGGAAACCTCGATTACTTGGCTATTCAGTTTCCGATCGCACGTTGGTTGGCCGTGAGTGCGGGCTTAATGCCTTACTCAAACGTCGGCTATTCATTTGGCGAATCGTTGACAACCGACGGTTTAACATATACTAATACATATTCCGGCTCGGGTGGATTAAACCAAGCTTACGCCGGATTGTCTATAGATATATTAAAGAGATTCGCAGTAGGTGCAAATTTCAGTTTCTTGTTCGGAAATATCGAACACTACCAGAATTTGTATTTCACCGAATCAACCTCTTATATCAGTCAGCGCTCGCAACTCTTGCAGGTACGCGATTTGAAAATGGATTTCGGTTTGCAGTATACGCATCCGTTGAGTGCTACTGAAAATGTGACGTTAGGCGTAACGTACTCTCCGAAAAAAAGCATGAAGGCGAAGGCTTATGAGACGTTGAGCAAAGTGTCATCCTCCTCTTCGACGGTGATCGAGTCGACGGTGGATACGTTGAAGAACGTGACATATGAATTGCCCAATTCTTTCGGAGTAGGTTTATCTTATTCGAAATTGAATCATCTGCTCGTTGCAGCCGACTTCTTGTATGAACAATGGGGCGATGTCAAATATGGCACGACGACAGGCGACTTTCAGAACCGCTACCGCGTGGCAGTAGGTGCTGAGTATGAACCGAACAACGATGCCAAAAACATCTTCCAACGTACCCGCTATCGGGTAGGTGCCCATTATGGAAATTCATATATGAAGGCGAACAGCGCGGCTGACAACAAAAGCTATGGCTACAAAGAATACGGCGTCAGCTTGGGTCTTGGCTTCCCGCTGATCGACTACCGCTCTTTGGTGAACGTCGCTTTTGAATATGTGAAGGTAAAGCCGGGGCATACGTCTATGGTAGATGAGCAGTATTTCAGAATAACACTGAACTACACGTTCAACGAACGGTGGTTCTTTAAGTTTAAGTTGGATTAATTAATTCGTTAACTTTAATAGAATTTTAGATATGAAGATCAAAGTATTGTTATTGGCTCTGGGTTGTACAATGGGTTCATTAGGAGCTTATGCCCAGAAAGGGGTGGACAACGGAACTCGTTTCGGATCTGGCGAAGATAGTGTTCGTTGTATTACTAACATTAGCTTGTTTGTGCCTTATGCAAAAGGTGGTAATTTCAAAGATGCTGAGCAGTTCTGGAAAATTGCTTATACAGAGTGTCCGGCTTCAACAAAAGACCTTTATCAGTATGGCGTACGTATCGTAGCATGGAAAATTGACAATGAGAGCGATGCAACTAAGAAAGCTCAGTTGCTGGACGAATTGATGGAAGTATACGACAAGCGCGTGAAATATTTCGGCAACGACCGCAAGTATGGCAAAGATTGGATCATTGCAAACAAAGCTGCAGACTATGTGAAGTATGCCGGCGACAAGGCTGATATCGACAAGTTGTACGGTTGGTTGAAAGAAGTGGTTGACGAGAAAGGCGACGCTTGCGAAGTAAAAGCCATCTCTTATTATATGTATGCTTCTTTGAAGAAGATGCAGGCTGATCCAAACTTCAAAGATCAATACATTCAAGACTATTTGAAG
>CAVJQR010000238.1:0-3915 GCA_963651605.1 Agathobaculum sp. | reverse complement strand
GTGGTACCCTTCACAATGATAGCCCCCAAGCGGGAAATATCGAAAAAATCGGCATATTCGATGCCATAACTGAACGTTCCTGACGCCGTCATGACGGGGTTCTTCAGCTGAAGTGCCCCAATGTTTACATTTAATTCAGCCATAATAATTGATTGATATTAAATACCGGTCCATCGGTACAGACACAAACATGATGCTCGTCCTTGAGCTTTTCCACACAGCAGAGGCAAGCGCCGATGCCGCATGCCATCGTATTCTCGAGCGACACCTCGCAATCGATGCCCTGAGCGGCCGCATAACGGGCCACGGCCATCATCATCGGCTTCGGTCCACAGGTATAAATCCGGTCGAAACGGACCGCATTCAGGATAGAATGGTTCGTCACGAAGCCCTTTTCACCGAGCGAAGCATCTTCCGTTGTCACATAAACATCGCCGATTTGCCGGAACTTATCGAGCTGCAGCAGGTCGTTTTTCGAGCGGGCACCCAGCAGGAAAGCCGGCTTAAAGCCCATTTTCCGAAGCGATTCGCCCAAATAAAGCATCGGAGCCGTACCAACGCCACCGCCTACCAACAGGAGTTTCTGCTCATTTGCAGCCTCCGGGAGGGTAAATCCATTGCCCAAAGGCAACACAATATTGATACGTTCGCCCACTTCCGACCCGGCTAATTTGCGGGTTCCGTCGCCCACCAATTGGATCAACAGCCACAATTCGTTCTTTTCCCGATCGACATAATTTACAGAAATCGGACGGCGCAAGAAGGTCGTTGCCGAATTGTCCACACGAACCTGGACAAACTGCCCCGGATGAATCGGCGGCAAGGTCTCGTCGGCCGTCAGTTTCAACAGGCAATAGTTCTGATGAAGGCGTTCATTCTCCACCACCTTCATATCAAGCATATACTTCTTCATAAGGAATGATTACAAAGTTTTGACAAAGATAATGCAAAGCGAAGAGATAAACGGCATCCACGGCCGGAAAAGTTCGAGGACGGCGGAAAAGTATCACGGCATCATGAAACAGTTTGTTCGGCACAAAACTGCAGTTCGTTCGGCATGAAACTCGAGTTTGTTCCCGAACAAACTACCGCAAACTACGCACCAGGCAGCCTTTTGCACGGCAAAAACAGTCGGTAGGATGCCGAAGAAAGCGGTCCGTTACAGCTCATTTTCCGAACTGGGGCGGAGCACTTCAAACGTATTGTCGGAATAGAAAATCATGATCTTGGTCACATGTTTGGGCGGTAACGAAGGCGCTGCAACCGGGGGTGCCGACGGCTGAACAGGTGCTGGCGGCTCGGGTGCGGGAGCCTCCGCAGGTGTGGATTCGTCCGGTACGACATGAATCGCAGGAGCCGCCGAAGGCTGTCCGAAGAGGTCCAGTTGCGAGCCGTCGGTCCGCATCATTTCGCCTTTGCCGAACAGCAGCCAGTCCGGATCGATATAGGGAAAGGTGTTCAAGATTCGCTGGACTACATCGAGACTTGCATTGTTGCGTCCCGACATGATGTGCGACATGGCCGCGCGTTGGATGCCGATCGCAGCGGCAAACTGTGCCTGCGTCATCTGTTCATGCTCCATAATGGCTGAAATTCTATCCTTCATAACCGATTCCTTTCGTATAGAAATGTGACATTTTGACTGATAAATAGAGAAAAATAGGCTCTTCTATTCTTTTTGCAAAGATATACATTTGTTTCTAACAAAACAATCAACAATTATAAAAATATACGGATAGATTTGGTAACAATGAATACACGTTTGTAAACATACATCCGTATACAGGGCTGAAAATGGTTGAAGTATCCGTTTGTATATGATTGTTATTTTATTGGAAATCTATTACTTAAGCTATGTTTTATATGGGTATATTTTTCTATAATTGTACTGTTGTAAACTTTGACTTCTGTATATTTACACCAAAACTTTGAGTATATACCCTCAAAAAATTGGGTTATTTTAACTTATATAGTAGATAAACCAGGAGCGAAAAGGGGAGGTCTCCCCTATTGTTTACGTTTGTATCATATCTTTTTGTATACAAAATTATCGGTTACAACTCTATTTTGTCAGCAAAACCACCCTCCAAAATTGCGGTTTTGTATACGTTATAATTGTAAACTCCCCTATTTTTGTTCACAAACCGACACCTTACGAAGAATTGATCGCACGTATACATGACAGATTGGCAGCATTCTCCACAAGGATGGAAATGTTAAAAAATGGGGGTCGGGAAGGGTTAGGGGGCTTATCTCCTACTTTTGGCACTTTTTCTCGACCTCCGGAGCGGTAGCCGGCGAAAAAGGGCCGTTTTCGAGCCTTGTTTTTCGCATAAGATATAGTAATTCAGCGAGATACCTCCTATTTTCGAGTTCTATTCGGAGTCTCTTTTGGGAAAAATGGCGGAAGAATGGGCCGACCGCCTACTTGACGGTCATGCGCAGGAGTGACCGGGACCCGGCCGGGGGTTGGAGGATCGCATTCCCGATCAATGAAGGATTTTATAGACGAGCTCCTTGAGAATATCCTCGTCGGTGGCCGATCCGTTGTCCACACCTTTCGAACGGGCATCCGCCTGACGGATCTCGCCGATCAGCGCGAACACCTTCATCGCCGGAAACGCACGCATCCCTTGCAGATAGTCGTCGGCCATCTTCGGCGAACGGAGCGACAGCTCTTGTGCCAAACCCGAAGCCGAGCGGTCTTTCGAGTAGTAGCAGATCAGCAGATTGGAGAAGTAGTTGAAGAGCACGGCCAGCGTCAACTGGATCGGGTTCTTCTTGGGGTTGGCGCCGAAGTAGCGGATGATGCGGTTCGACTTGAGCACATCGCGCCGGATGAGGGCCCGCAGCAGTTCGAAATTGTTGTACTCTTTGCTGATGCCTACATACTGCTCTACCATCTCGGCCGTGATGCAGGGCAGCCCCTTTTCGGCCATGACGATCGCCAGCTTGTCCAGCTCCTTGCTCAACCGACCGAGGTCGTTGCCGAGGTAATCGATCAGCATCTGCGAGGCTTTCGCGTCGGCCTTCACTCCGCGACTCTTCAGTGTGTCGGACAGGTAGGCACCCATCCGGTAATCGGGAATTTTTTTCGACTCGAAGATGAGGCCGTTCTTTTCAATCTGCGAAGCCAACGACTTTCGGCGGTCGAGATTCTTGTATTTGTGTTCGATCACCAAAATGGTGGATGGCATGGGCTGACGGACGTAACCGACCAGCTGTTCGAGGTCTCTCATCAGCTGCGCCTCGCGTACGACGACGAGCTGGTGCTCGGCCATCATCGGGAAACGGCGGGCTGCATCGATCACTTTCGAAGCCTCCGTGTCGAGTCCGTAGAAGACCAGTTGGTTGAAATCCTTCTCCGATTCGGTCAGGACACCGTTCATCAAGAGCTTCATCAGCTCGTCGATGAAGTAGGGTTCCTCGCCCATCAGCAGATAGACGGGTTGGAACTTCCGCATTCGGATGTCGCGGCAGATCTCTTCGAAGGTATATTCTTTCTTTGCCATCGTTCGTTCATGTTTCTTTCTGCAAACTTACAAAAAAGATTTTGCCCGGCATCACTCGCGGGGCCTCTTTTCTTTTCGACATTCAACCGATGGCAGACGGCACCCCTTTTCGGAGAGCGACCCCACTCCTGCCGCCGGCTCTTTTAAAGCCCGTTTTTAAAGCGTAAAAACTTCCGGCGCGATCAACGGCTCGTTTTTCATATAAAAATCGTTCTATGCGCCTTATTTCGCCATTTTAGAGTCGCTGCATTGCGGGAATGATTGTGGGTTTTCGTCCTGTTTTCGTTTTAAGCACGCAGAACGACTCCGAAACGAGGGGTGACACTTCGGGGGAAAATTGCTGATTTATGGAGAGGATCCCCCTCATTGGGGTCTTTTGTATTGCCGGCTTTCAAAACATACC
>CAVJQR010000237.1:0-3939 GCA_963651605.1 Agathobaculum sp. | reverse complement strand
TTTTCCTGTCGGCATGCGGTAAGGAGGAAGCTCCATGACGAATGGCACATCTTCGTTATTGAAGAAGAAGCGTTTGAAGACGCGGGCCATGATCACGGCCATGAAGATACCTGTCAAGTAGAGGACCAGCAACACTACACTCCCATTTTGGGGAAAGAGTGCAGATGTCAGTAGAACGTAGACCGGAAGGCGGGCACTGCAGCTCATCAATGGGGTAACCAACATCGTGATCATTCGGCTGTTTCGACTCTCGATCGTGCGTGTTGCCATGACGGCCGGCACATTGCATCCGAAGCCCATGACCAGCGGAATGAATGATTTTCCGTGGAGGCCCATCCTGTGCATGATCTTATCCATGATGAAAGCCGCACGAGCCATGTAGCCCGAATCCTCCATAAACGAGATGAAGGCATAGAGAATCAGGATGTTCGGCAAGAAAACAATCACACCGCCGACACCGCCGATGATACCATCCACCAGCAAATCCTTCAACGGCCCCTCGGCCATGTGGGTGCGGATCAGATTGCCGAACTGCTCCACGAGCCATTCTATTCCCTGCATGGGGTAGTCGCCCAGCTGGAAAGTTGCCTCGAACATCAGCCACATGAAAAGAATGAAGATCGGAAAACCCAATACCTTGTGGGTCACGATCAGGTCGATCAGCTGCGTGCTGGTAGCTTCACGGATCTTGTTCTGTTCGAATGTCTCGCGAAGTGCTCCCGAGATGAATCCATAACGTGCATCTGTCAGGGAAGTTTCGCAATCTTCTTCGAGAAGACTCTCGATCTGTGCGCAGTTTTTGTCGCGCACTTTCAATACTTCTTCCCCCGTAGGATACTCTTTAATCAGCTTTTCCACCTCGCTGTCTTTTTCCAACAGTTTGATGGAGAGGTATCTTCTCGAGATACTTTTGGGCAGGTCGTTGTCCAAATGTTGGATCGCCCGCTTGATATCCTTGATACCCTTCTCCAACGTTTCGCCATAGTTGATGTGGATGTGGCGCACCACCGGGTCTTCTTCTTCATAAACCTTGATGACGCGGTCAAACAACTCCTCGATGCCATAGCCGTTACGGCTGATGGTCGGGACAATAGGACAACCGATCATGCGCGCCAATGATTCATAGTCGAACTTGTCGCCCGCTTTTTCCATCTCGTCATACATGTTTAGGGCGATGACCATTTGCACATCCATGTCGATCAGTTGGGTGGTCAGATAAAGGTTGCGCTCAAGGTTGGATGCATCGACCACATTGATGACAATATCGGGTTGGATATCTTCGTTCAGTTGTTTGCGGACGTAGAGCTCTTCGGGCGTATAGGCTGACAGGGAATAGGTGCCCGGCAAGTCGATGATCTTGAAAGTGTAGCCGTTTTGCTTGAATACCCCCTCTTTGGCATCGACCGTCACACCACTGTAGTTTCCCACATGTTCATGCGCACCCGAGGCAAAATTGAATAATGATGTCTTGCCGCAATTCGGATTTCCTACCAAGGCCACGTTGATAGTCTTTCCTTTGGTATAGGCAATATTGCGCAGTTCTTCGTCTGACGGCGTGATGTATGAATCGAGCGGACGGTTGTCTTTCAGCAGTTCTTTCTTCTGCTCCTCTTGCGATTCTGCCGCCGTCACAATCTCGATCAGCTCCGCATCTTTTCGGCGCAACGAAACATCGTAGCCCATGATGCGATAATGAATAGGGTCTTTCAAGGGTGCATTTTGAATGACTTCCACCTCTTTGCCACGGATGAATCCCATCTCGATGATGCGTTTGCGGAAGGCACCACGGCCCGTGACCTTTACGATAATACCTTTTTCTCCTGTTCGAAGTTCTGATAGTCTCATATTGTTTGTATATACAATCCCAAATTGAGGCAAAATTACGATGAAATCATCTTTTTTCAAATACCTATCTGTGGGTATATTGAGGGCGAATTTTAGTGTCATTTTTTGCGGTTTCTGCTATTGTCGGTTTGAAAACAATGTCGTAAATTTGACAAAAATATAATACGATGATAAACAATAACTTTCCAAAAGCTTTTCGATGCCTGGCCGCAGGGTGTTTCTTGCTGGGCTTGAGCCTCTCTTCGTGTGTGAACGCTCCGAAGCAGACGACGACGGACGAACCATTGTCTTTCACCAATCCGTTGCCAGTGCAGTTTGGCGATCCCTACATTTTGCTGGTCGACTCTATATATTATATGTATGGGACAGGCGGTGGTGCCAAAGATGGATTCTGTGCTTACTCTTCGCCCGATATGGTGAATTGGACACCCGTCGGGCAGGTTTATCAAGGAAATGTCGAAGGATCGTGGGCCATTGCCAACTTTTGGGCACCGGAAGTATACGAGCGAAACGGTAAATTCTATATGTTGTTCAGCGCCGATTGGAAAGAGAATCCGACCAACGAGCTGGAGAATTTCCGCATTGGTGTGGCGGTGGCCGACAAACCTACGGGGCCTTTCCGCGAAATGTCGGACAAACCGCTGTTCGATCCGGGCTATCCTGCTATCGATGGCAACTTGCTGACCGACTCCGATGGGCGGACCTATCTCTACTATTCGCGTTGTTGCTACAAGCATCCGGTCGAGAGTGAAATTGCAACGAAGGCCAAGAACGACGGATTGTTCGATGAAATCGAAGAAAGCTGGATCTATGCCGTGGAGGTGAAGCCCGATCTGAGCGAGATCATCGGCGAGCCGGTGCTCGTCTTGCGCCCACCCGTACAGCTGGACGACGCACAGTCGGAGTGGGAGAGCCGTTCGGTGACGACAGGCGAGGTGAACCGCCGCTGGAGTGAAGGCCCGTTTGCCTTGAAGCAAGGCGATACCTACTATCTGATGTACTCTGCCAATTTCTTCGGAGGTAAGAACTATGCTGTGGGTTATGCCACTTCAAAAAATCCGTTCGGCCCATTTGAAAAATCAACAGACAATCCCGTTTTGGAAAAGAATATCGAAAAAGGTGGTATCGTCACGGGAACCGGACATAACAGTGTGACATGGTCGAAAGATGGCCGACAGATGTATTGCGTCTATCATGCCCGCACTGAAAAGACAGGCGACGAGCGTGTTGTCTTTATCGACAAGATGAAGATCGACGAAGCCGGCCATCTCTCGGTCGATGGTCCGACAACCGATCCGCAAACAGTAGAATAATAGTGGACACTAATGGTGTTTTTCATAAAACACCATTAGTGTCCACTATAAAAACATAGAAGTTCTTTGAAATTATTGATATTCAATTTGTTATAAGCAATTTGAAAGGAACGGATTTGAAATTACTTTTGCAGTCATAATCAGATTGTTATAGACAAAATCTTCGAGCTTGAAGGTCATGTCTACGCCTTTGATTCCGCAACCATCGACCTTTGTTTGTCGGTGTTTGAATGGGCGAAGTTCCGCAAACATAAAGGCGGCATCAAGATGCATGCACTTTACGATGTAGAGGCTCAAGTGCCGATGGAGCGTCGGGTTGTTCTTCAAATGGGTAAAGCAGCACCTCAAAATCAAACGGTTTTGGGGAACATTCGAAAATGTCGTGCGCATCAAAATCTGTTGTGCCATAATTACTTATTGTCTTGTAATAATAGTACAATACGATACGAAGCCGGAGCGAAGCATCTACGAAATCCTGCAAATCCTCGGAATCTCGCTAACCGACAAGACACATATCCGCGACTTGTTCGACAAAAAGAATATCAACGATGTCAAAGTTCTCTATGGTTCAAGTGAACCGGATTTATTTAATTTTTAACCCGTCCATTTTTTAGTGGATAGTAGTGAAATAATATATAAGTGGATGAACAAATCTATTTCTAACAAAGGCAGTATGCAGAATAATTTTGATAGGATATATGTCACATATTATTCCCGTATGCTTCGTTTTGCCAAAGAATATGTATTGTTTGAGGAAGATGCTGAGAATGTTGTTCAAGAC
>CAVJQR010000236.1:0-3959 GCA_963651605.1 Agathobaculum sp. | reverse complement strand
TTATTATTACCTTTGTATTTCAAACAGAAAAATAGAAAGAAGAAATGTCTGTAGCAAAACGTGACGACGATATGCGCAAAGTGACGACTCGCCGTCTGTATGAAATGAAACAACGCGGAGAGAAAATCTCCATGCTGACAGCCTACGATTATTCGATGGCTACCTTGATTGATCAGGCCGGGATGGATGTAATCCTTGTCGGCGACTCTGCTTCGAATGTGATGGCCGGCAACACGACCACCCTGCCCATTACTCTCGACCAAATGATCTATCATGGTCGCTCTGTTGCCAAAGGTGTCAAACGGGCGTTGGTCGTTGTGGATCTTCCTTTCGGCTCTTATCAGGGCAATTCGAAAGAGGCTTTGGCCTCGGCCGTCCGCGTCATGAAAGAGACGCATGCCGACTGTATCAAGTTGGAGGGCGGAGCAGAAGTGCGCGAATCGATCGAACGTATCTTGTGTGCCGGCATCCCCGTCATGGGGCATCTGGGACTTACGCCGCAATCGATCAATAAATTCGGCACCTATACGGTTCGTGCCCGCGAAGAGGCCGAGGCCAATAAATTGATAGCCGACGCGCATCTCTTGGAAGAGATCGGTTGCTTTGCCTTGGTGCTCGAGAAGATTCCGGCCGAGTTGGCCACCCGCGTGGCAAACGAATTGACAATTCCGGTCATTGGTATCGGAGCCGGTGGCGGCGTCGACGGGCAGGTGTTGGTGATGCACGACATGTTGGGCATCAACCAAGGCTTCTCTCCGCGCTTCTTGCGCCGATATGCCAACCTTGCAGAGGTCATTACGCATGCCGTGCAATCCTATATCGAGGATGTGAAGCGGAGCGATTTTCCGAACGAGAAAGAACAATACTGATGCCCTATGGATAATCTGAAGACAAAAGCGCAGGAGAAGTTGGCCGTCCTCACGCATGATCAGCAAATATTGGCAGAAGCCCTGTTCGGATCTGTCGATGCCATGTACGAAACCATCTATCTCATTGCCAAGAACGAACACCTGACGGAGTCGGACAAGCCCGCCCGCTATGAGGAACGCCTCGCCACGATCCGTGCCGTACGTACGCAAGTCGAGCAGATGCTGACGGCTTGGGGGTTGGACGGAAAGGAATTGGTAGCCGACATTGCCGGCGATTATTTCGACGACTTTGTGGCATATCGTGAGCGCCCCGCGACGCTTACCAACGAGCAATTCGTGGCGATCATCAACAAGATCGTCCGTGCAAGATAAAAAATCACCCTGATAATCCATTGCGATGGGAGAACGGAGCGATCATATTACGTGGAAAGTGATAGGTGGCTATCTGCTATTGTTGCTGACGGCCATCAGCTCCGTGTGGTATATCTATACGATTCTCCAACAATTGGCGGTGGAAGAGAAGCCTGATACGACCAACCGCGAGAAGATTTATCTGGTAACCAACACCCTATCGTTGCTCTATGAAAGTGAAGCATTGGGGCAGCTTGTCGGCATCCAAAGCGGAAACGATCTGAGAAACTTCAACCGAACGATGCGCAAAGCCAATGACAATCTGGACTCGCTCCGCTATTTGCTGAGCGATTCTCTGCAATGGCTGAAGATAGATACGATACAAGACTTGCTGAAGCGGAAGCGATGGAACACGCTCAGCTTGCTTGAAACCCTCCAAGAATGGAATGCCGGCCAAATTTATCTCGAGAACATCGAGCGGGTCATTGCCGTGCAAGATACGATCGAGGTGCGGAAAGATACGTTGAAGGTAGAGCAACCCGTTATTCAAGAGGTCATAGAAATAAAGCAAGACACGATCCTTATCCCCAAGAAGAAGAAGGGGTTCTTCCGCCGTCTTGCCGATGCCTTCTCGCCCAAGCAGCAAGAAGACACCAGCATCGTCGTGAACATGACGCGGCAAATGGTGGCGGATACGGTCATGGTGACCTACAATCCGGCCGATACGATCGTGAGCGTTTTGCGTAGTTTGCAGGACACGGTGGCCGACCGTCGGCGCCAACTCTCAGACCAGCTCTTGCAACGTGCTGCCAATCTGCGGTATAACAACTCGATCATATCGAGCAAAATCAATCAGATGCTGCGCGATATTGAAGAGGAAGAGGTGCAGGAATCATTCATGAAAGTGCAACGCAAGCGCGAACTGCTGAAAGAAACCACTCGAACCATCGGAGGAGTAGGCTTCGTGGCGGTTGTCGTGGCGGTAATCTTCATGGCAATCATTGTGCGCGACATCTCGCGCAGCTACTATTATCGGCGGAAATTGGAGCAGGCCAAACGATATGTCGAAGGATTGTTGCAGAGCCGCGAGAAATTGATCCTGACCATCAGTCATGACATCCGCGCTCCGCTTTCGTCCATCATCGGCTATATTGAGTTGATTCGTCATCGCCGTCCCGACGAGCGAACGCACTATTATCTGAACAACATGGAGGGATCGTCGCAGCATATCCTTTCGCTTGTCAACGATTTGCTGGATTTCCACCGCCTCGAGTTGGGACAAGTGGAACTGCACGTGGTATCTTTCGACGTGAATGCCTTCATGCGTGAGATCTATGACAGCTTCCGTCCGTTGGCAGAGGCGAAAGGATTGGCGTTGAAACTCGATATGAACGAAGAAGAAAGCCATAAAGCCTGCTTGTGCGATACGATCCGTTTGCGGCAAGTCATCGGCAATCTCCTTTCCAATGCCGTCAAGTTTACACACGAAGGAGCCATCGTGATCCATGTTTCGTGCAAAGATTTGGGCGAGAAGATGTGTCGGTTGAATGTCACGGTATCGGATGCCGGGCCGGGGATACCCGAGTCAGAACGGGAACGTATCTTTGGTGACTTCACCCGTTTGGAAGGAACCGAGCAGATAGAAGGCTTTGGATTGGGGCTTTCCATTACACGACGGATCGTCGAACTGCTGAAAGGTACGCTCCAACTGCATAGTGTCGTCGGGAAAGGAAGCGATTTCATCGTCTCGATCCCATTGCCGTTGTCGGATGCCGAGCCGAATCCTGCCCCAAAAGAAGCGAATAAGGAACAAACGGAGCCTGCTCTGTTGCCGTTGGCGGACGAGCGAACCGTCTATTGTCTCATAGTGGATGACGATGCCATCCAGTTGGCTTTGACGGAAGAGCTACTCAAGCGCAGCCATGTGGAGGTGATGTGTGTCTCCGATCCCTTCGCCGTATTGGACATATTGCGCACCACTTCGTTCGATGTCATCATCTCCGATATTCAAATGCCCGGCACAGATGGCTACCATCTATTGAAGATGATTCGCGAATCGGGCATACCCGGTACGGATAAGGTGCCGATCATTGCGCTGTCGGCCAGCGTTGCCAACGAACATAGTCACTATATCGAAGCAGGGTTCACAGGCTTTATCAACAAACCCTTTACGGCTGCCCAGCTGATCGAGTTGCTCAACAACTTGCTGACTACCCACCTTGAGCCTGTTTCGCACCTCGATTTCTCCCAATTGACGGCTTTTGCGGGTGACGATCAGGAGGCTTCTCTCTCCATTTTGCACACCTTTACGGAAGAAACAGCGAAGAACATCGAACGGTTGAGGAGTTTGTTGGCAGACGAGGATCGGAGCGAGGCCGCCAAAGTGGCGCATAAGATGACACCTTTGTTGGCTATGATGGGTGCCAACAACCTCGTGCAAAAGCTGCGTATCCTCGAAAAAAACGACGAAGAGCTGACCGATGAGGGCTGGAAAAGCTTGCTTTCCGAGGTGATTGACAACGTGTCCGACATCGTTGCCCAGATAAAACAACAATATAATTCATTGCTGTCCGTTAAAAATAAATTATAAGAAAAAAAGAAGCACCCGCGAAGCGTGAGTCGGAACGACTCATTCCTTGGGCCTAAGCTGGTTGGCGTTAAACGGAAGAGTTGTAGTGAGCGGCCGGAGCGTTGCACGAGTCGAGCGAAGCGAGCGGCTTGCGACGCGCACAGCGAACG
>CAVJQR010000235.1:0-3987 GCA_963651605.1 Agathobaculum sp. | reverse complement strand
TGGCGAAGAAGATATCGAGAACCTGCTCATTCAACAAATCGAGTTCTGCAACAAGATTGTTCTTAACAAGGTTTCGGAAGTGACGCCCGACGAATTGGCCCACATCAAGGAGATCGTCCGTACATTGCAGCCGGGGGCTGAGATCGAAGAGTGTGATTATGCCAATATCGATCTCGACAAGATCATCAACACGAATTCATTCAACTACGAAAAGGTGGCTACCTCTGCCGGATGGGTGCGCGAAATCGAACGCCCCGTCGATGAGGAAGAGCACCATCACAACGAGGATGATGACGACGATGAAGAGGAGCACGACCACCATCATGAGCATGAACACGAGCATCATCACCACGATCACGACGAAGAACATGAACATCATCACCATCACGACGATGATGAGGAACACGATGATGAGGAACACGAAGGGCATCACCACCACCATCATCACCACCATGAAGGGGGTGAGGTGGAAGAATACGGCATCGGAACGTATGTTTACTTCCGCCGTCCGGCCTTCGATATCCATAAATTCGATCGTTTCCTCGGTACAAAATGGCCGAAGAGTGTGATCCGGGCGAAGGGTATCTGCTACTTCAAGCACAACAAGAACATGTCTTTCTTGTTCGAGCAAGCCGGCAAGCAGAAGCAAATCTCCGAATCGGGTCTGTGGTTTGCCACCGCTCCCGAAGAGGATTTGATTCAGCTGATGCAACAAGAGCCTGGACTGATGCGCGACTGGGATCCGAAATATGGAGACCGCATGCAGAAGATCGTCTTCATCGGTCAGCATCTCGACAAAGAACAGTTGGCACACGACCTTGACGAGTGCCTCGAAGAGGAATAAAATCATCCCCACAAAATAGAAAAGAGGGTGCGTCGTTTGGATGCACCCTCTTTCTTTTTTCTACTCAAAAACGCTCCTAATTCTTTCGTTTACCGCTGAATGTACGAATGCTTCAATTGGTATTCATCGACGAAATTTCTTCTTTAAGAATAAGTAAATCAAATAAACTGCAACAATAACATCTACAACATTCCAAACGTCACGCCCTAATGGTATCCTTATAAAAGGCTGAAACAATAAAGTTAAACCAAGCGTTATAACAAACATCGTTTTTTGCTTTTGACAATAATAGTCATAAGCCATAACAGCAAATACGATAGCGGATATGTATCTTATCAAGATATAATAGCCATAGGGCATAGGCAATAAGCAAATCAGCAAGGCGATTGCTAATAGTATAGTATAGTAGTTCTTCATTATTCAACGTGAGTTCGATAAAATATAAGTCATAAAAATTTGGCAATTAGCGAGAATATTTTCATGAGGATTATGTTTCCTCATCCCATCCCTCCTAAAATTCCTCTTCCATTACCTCCTCCTCTTCTTCTATTTCTCCCGACTGTGCGGCGGGCAGTACCTTTTTCAAGAAGAGCCATCCGCTGAGTCCTGCAATGAAAGATCCGAGCAAGACGCCCAATTTGGCTTGATTCAACAAGTCAAGTCCTTCGGCTGTTTGTGCATCGAATGAGAGGTTGGCAATGAAAAGGGCCACCGTAAAGCCGATGCCGCCCAACATCGAAACGGCCAACAGATTGCGGACATTCATTCCTTTGGGCATATGGATCAACCCGCTTCGGATGAAGGCATACGAAAAAGTGAAGATACCCAGCGTCTTTCCTACGACCAACCCCAAGACGATGGCCAACGGCACATGCAACAAAGCTGCAGGCGAGATGTCGCCAAAGGTGACACCCGCATTGACAAAAGCGAAGAGCGGCAGTATCAGATTATTGACCCACGGGTGGAGACGCTCGGTAATGGCCTGCAGTGGGCTCACGGCATAGTCCGAACAAACATGGATATTGTCCAAGATCTGAATCTGACGGGAGGTCAACACCGTGGCACGGTTCGTCGTTTTGCTTTCAGAATGGTCCAACAACTCAAGGTAGCCGGCCATGTCATTCTTAAAGCTTTCGAGCTGTACCTTCGGGCGGGCGGGCACGGTGAATGCCACCAACACGCCGGCAATCGTCGGATGAATACCCGACTCCATGAAGAGCATCCAGACGCAAAAGCCCAACACATAGTAGAAAAGGCGGTTATATATCCCCAATTTTCCGCCCACATAGAGCGCGGCTAGGAAGGCAAGTGAGAGCAACAAGGGCTCGAAGGCTACATGACCGCTATAGAAGAGTGCAATAATGATGATGCCGCCAATATCGTCGACCACCGCCAATGCTGTCAAGAAAATGCGCATACTCAGCGGGACGCGCTTCCCCAACAGACCCAAAACGGCCAAGGCAAAAGCAATATCAGTGGCCATCGGAATAGCCGCACCGCTTGCCGCCGGCCCATTGTGGCAAACCAAAAAGTAGCAAACAACGGGGGCAATCATTCCTCCGCACGCCGCAATAATGGGCAAAAGCGCCTTTCGAAAAGAACAAAGCTCGCCTACCAACACCTCCTGCTTGATCTCCAATCCGATGGTAAAGAAGAAGACTGCCATCAAGGCATCGTTCACAAAAGCCAACATCGGAAGGGGCTCTCCGTGATGCGTAAAGAAGCCAAAGTCGCCGGCCGTCAGATTAATTTGGAATTGCAAGAAGTGGTGGTATTTGTCTTGCAACGGCGTGTTGGCCAATACCATAGCAACAATCATCGCCAGGAAGAGCAACACACTGGAATCGGGCTTCTGAATAGCTAAACGCTTGAGCGGTCGTAAGATTACTTTAATTCGTTTTTCCATTTTGTCTTATGTCTATCTGTTTTAAAATGATACAATGAAAGGCATAAAGGCAACCAAGTTTCTTTTCGTTAACGTCTCGATGACGGAATCAACTTCTTTCGTATAACAAACAGAACCTCCCGATTTTTAAACTTTATTATCCTTGTTTTCACTTTGCAAAGATAGTATATTCTTCGTTAATTCACAAGAGGATACGCTACCCCCCCGGCATCCTTCCAAAAATTCATGCCGAACATTTCAAAAAAAGCTCCCGAGCTTTTTCCAAAATCATGCCGAGCTTTTTCCAAAAAGATGCCCATGATTTTTTGCAAGAGTGAATACTGCTCGAAAAACACCCCTGTTTTGCGCTCGAAACAGGGATGATTTTATTTCAAAACAGGGATGTTTTCGGCATGAAACACTGGTGTTTCTCTCACTCGTCACAAGGCTTATAAGAGATACGTATTGAACGAATGGGGGATGAGCTTCAGATTGAGGTACTTCTTTCCGACTTTGACTGTCAGCGAAGCCTCCTTGTCGGTAAAGTTACCGGCCGTGATGATGTATTGCCCCTCGGCATTGCGGAAGGCCACCACGGGCGTTTGGCTATAATCTCGTCCTGCATAGGCGATCATCTCCGTCCCCTCCTTTACGAAATGGCTGAAGTGTTTGTAGGCGAAATACTCGGCCGTATAGCGCACGGCGCGCGTCTTGCCATCCACCTGCACCAGGGCATTTTGTGTCCAGCCCCAAGGCGAGATGCCGTTATCTTTCAAGATAAAGTTCCAATTATAATACTCATCGCAGCCATTCCCCAAATTGTCTGACAAGAGGAAGAAGGTATGTTCGCCTGCTTTCCAATCCATATCGCCGTTGCCACACTCGCTTTCGCTCACCATGAAACGATGGTTCGGATAACGTTCGCGCATGGCCGGCAAGTTATTGCGACACTCCCACTGCGTACCGATGCCGTGGATGTTGCCTTGTAATGTCTTGTCGTCAAGAATTTTCTCGACATAATCCAAACGATTCGTATTGAACGTACCGATCCACAACTCCACCTCCGGGTGTTTCTTCGCCAAGGTAGGGGCCAGATAGTCGTTGTTGAAGCGCAAGGTGCCCTCGGCCGTCCATGCGCAACCCGGGTAGGGCGTGTAGGAATAGGCCTCGTTTTGATACATCACCTTCGTAATGGGCAACCCCTCTTCGGCATAAAGCTCGATGAAGCGGCAGAACATGTCGGCATAGCATTGGAGAT
>CAVJQR010000234.1:0-4031 GCA_963651605.1 Agathobaculum sp. | reverse complement strand
AACGGTTTCCGCCCTCGGACATAATCTTGAACATCACGAAGCAAAAGAAGCAACAAAGTTTGGTAACCCTATGTACTTTTATTATTGGCATATTGGCAGCCTGTTCTGTGGTTTTCTTCATGAAGTTTAATAAGAGAAACATTGAACTTTCCAATACTCAAAACTCGCTCACCTATACGCAGAATTATTTAAAAATTGCAGAAGATAAAAACAGTCAATTGACAACAGACTATCAAAGCCTTAAAAACGCTTTAGTCAAAAAGGAGAAAGATATTATTTCTCTTAAGCAACTCAATGACGATTTAATTCTTGAACGTGATAGTTTGTCATCTGTAATTGAGCAACTTATATTTGACAAAGAGAACAATTCAATGATACCTGCTAATGGTGTTGCTTATACAAAAATTTCAGACGTTCCTCTTCGCCAAGAAAAAGATGCAAGTTCAAAAACTATAGCCACAATCAGAAAGGACGAACCGATTGAAATATTAGACCATAGCAATTATTACTATAAAGTAAGGTATAAAAATATGGTAGGTTATATTTTCGAAACTTTCCTAAAAAACAAAAGATAACTTCCCTTTTTTCCATCTATCTTCCTACCCGTTTTGCTTCTTATAGAGGCATTACGGATAGGATGAATTTTTTATTGCTAACGACAAAAGGAATTATAGGTTAGCATCGATTTTTGAAACAAAGGTATCTTTTTTTGTTGCACCCACGACTTTGTCTACTACTTCTCCGTTCTTAATAAAGAGGACTGTAGGTATGTTGCGGACTCCGAAACGTCCTACCACCTCGTCGTTGTTGTCAACATCCATTTTGCCAATGATTGCTTTTCCCTCATATTCGGTTGCCAACTCATCGATGATGGGTGAAACCATTCGACAAGGGCCACACCATTCTGCCCAAAAGTCGAGAACCACTAACTTGCCGGAGTTAGCCAGCTCGTCAAAGTTTGCGTCTGTAATTTGTAATGCCATGTTTTATTTTCGTTTAGTTTAAATTTCTTTGAGTCGACAAAAATAGTAATTTATTTCTCTCCGCCGTTGATCTTGAAGTCAAAACAATCGCTCTGCACCAAATAATCAATCAGCGTCTGCGTCACATCCAGCCGAATATCAGGCGTGGACATGCTGAGTGTTACGTTATGTTCTCCGTCTACTACCTTGAAATAGAGCAATGCAGAACCCGGACAATCCTTTACCAACGTACACAAATCATTGATTGATGGGCCATCCAAATCATGAATGGAGACTGTAATGCAAATGTCTTTTATCAACTTTGCCTTCTCATCCTGCAGCTGAGTAATGGAAGTAATCGTGAAACGATAAGGTCGATCCGAAGGAGACTCTTTTTCTCCTCGGTAGATCGGTTGCTCCATCTTGGCACGAATCAGCAAATACATCCCCGGCCGACCGAATTTCGAATAGTTGATATAGTCATTTCCAAACAAGGGTATTTCACCGCTACCCGAATAATCTTCCAATTTCAAGATGGCATATGGCCGACCGTTTTTGGATATTCCCTCACGCATTCCCGTGACAATGCCACCCGCCAAGATAACTTCGCGACCTTTCAATTGATCCTTATCGCTCATCTCTACCATTTGCGTGTTGCAAACATAGGTCAAGAGAATCTTGTATTCGTCTAATGGATGGGCAGACAGATAGATTCCGACCAGATCCTTCTCTTTGTTGAGCCGCTCAAGGTCGCCCCAACGCTCGGCGTGTGGGATTGGTGGTTTGCTGATAGCCACAAAACAATCGTCTCCAAACAATGAATTACCGGCCGTCACCTTATCCATTTGATATTTGTTTCCATAGCGTACAAGGATGTCCATAAAATTCTCCCCTTTACCATTGTCCACAAAGAAGGATTCGCGCTGGATACCCAAGTTGTCGAATGCGCCGGCCAATGCCAACGATTCAATATTTTTCTTATTGCATGACGAAAGATTGACACGCTCCACGAAGTCGAAAATATCCTTGTAGCGTCCGTTCTTTTGCCGTTCTTCTATGATATTGGTCACAGCCGCCTCGCCGACACCCTTGATGGCTCCCATTCCGAAGCGGATGTTTTTGTTCTTGTCTACGCTGAATTTCAAGAGTGATTCGTTGACATCCGGCCCCAAGACCTGAATATTCATGGCTTTACACTCGTCCATAAACTTCGTGATATCCACGATATTGGACAAGCTTCGGCTCAAAATAGCGGCCATATACTCAGATGGATAGTTGGCTTTCAAGTAGGCCGTCTGATAAGCTACCCATGAATAGCATGTGGCATGACTCTTGTTGAAGGCATACGATGCGAATTTCTCCCAATCTGCCCAAATCTTGTTCAAGGTAGCTTCCTGATAGCCATTCGCCTGACCGCCGGCCATAAATTTCGATTTGAGGTGGTTCATCTTCTCGATCAACTTCTTTCCCATCGCCTTACGCAGCGCATCACTCTCGCCACGGGTGAAGTTGGCCAACAAACGAGAAAGCAACATGACCTGCTCTTGGTATACTGTAATGCCATAAGTATCCTTCAAATAGCGCTCCATGACCGGGATGTCGTACTTAATCTCCTCCCTACCCTGTTTACGGGCAATGAATGAAGGGATATAATCCATAGGTCCGGGACGATAAAGGGCATTCATGGCGATCAAATCTTCGAACTTCGACGGCTGCAACTCTTTCAAATATTTCTGCATGCCGGCCGATTCAAACTGGAACGTACCCGTTGTTCGTCCGTCACAGTAGAGTTTGTACGTCGCAGGATCCTCCAAACTGATATGATCAATGTCCAACTCCTCGCCCGTTGTCAAGCGGATATTCTCAATAGCCTCCTTGATGATGGAAAGAGTCTTCAGTCCCAAGAAGTCCATCTTGATCAATCCCGTCTCTTCAATCACGGATCCCTCATATTGGGTCACGAGCATCTCCTCGCCCGTGTCCTTATCTTTGGCAGTACTTACCGGAACGACATCCGAAATATCATAGCGTCCGATGATGACACCGCAAGCATGGACACCTGTGTTTCGAACATTGCCCTCCAACATCTGGGCATATTTCAAGGTGTCACGCGCCAATGGATCTGGTCCCGTAGCAGCAGCTTTCAATTCCGGCACAGCTTCGATGGCATCCTTCAAGTTGAATTTCTTCTTTCCTTCTATCTTGTCCGGCACCAGCTTCGCCAATCGATTGGCTTCTGCCAGCGGAAGTTTTTGCACACGGGCAACATCTTTAATCGCCGACTTGGTAGCCATCGTACCGTAGGTGATGATATGCGCCACACGTTCTGCACCATATTTTTCTGTAACCCAACGCAACACCTCGCCGCGCCCGTCATCATCAAAGTCTGTATCGATATCAGGCAATGAGATACGGTCCGGATTCAAGAAACGTTCGAACAGCAAATCATACTTGATCGGGTCTATCTTTGTAATACCCAAACAATAGGCAACCGCTGAACCCGCAGCTGATCCACGCCCTGGCCCTACCGAAACATTCAACTCTTCGCGAGCCGCCCGAATGAAGTCTTGCACAATCAAGAAATAGCCGGGGAAACCCATCGTCTTCATGATGTGCAACTCAAACCGTAATCGCTCGGCCACCTCTTCCGAAAGGGGATCGCCATATCGCTCTTTGGCTCCGTCATAGGTGATTTTGCCCAAATAATCGGCTTCGAGCTTGATACGATACAACTTGTCATACCCGCCCAATTTCTTTATCTTAGCCTCGGCATCCTCCTGACTGAGGACCACCTTGCCATTTTCATCGCGTGTAAATTCATCAAACAGGTCCTGTTCGGAAATATTCTTCCGATACTCCTCCTCCGTTCCGAACTCCTCGGGAATAGTAAAGGTAGGCATGATCGGACCGCTGTCGATACTGTAACACTCTACTTTGTCGGCTATCTCCAGCGTATTGCTCAGCGCTTGCGGCACATCGGCAAAGATCTGATTCATCTCGGCCGTTGTTTTCATCCACTCCTGCTTGGTATATCGCATACGGGTCGGATCGTCCAGATCTTTTCCCTTA
>CAVJQR010000233.1:1239-4037 GCA_963651605.1 Agathobaculum sp. | reverse complement strand
TCTTCTTATTATACATAAATATTCTATAAGGTAATAATAATCTATGAGATGAATTCGTAAGCGACTAAGGGAAAACCCCACCGAGTCGGGACGACTCGCGGACGGGCATAAGCGTAGCCCCGGCCTTTTATTCTACACTTCGCTAAATGACCTTCGGTTGCTTCTTTTGGGCCAAGCCAACCAACGGTCACTTAGCGAAGCGCAGAGTAAAAGTAACAATTCTCGATGCTATGACAATGGCATTGCTAAAGCAGAGGATCTGATTTTGGCAAGCAGCCAACAGTCACATCTTAAAGACTATCAGCTCGTTATCAACTTATGATTTGTTTTTTTTCGGTCAGCAATGACCGGTAAAGAAGATCATTTGCAGCCGTTACATGCTTTCAGGGCAAGGACTTTGCAGGCATGCCGACCAATTTTCCCGGTTTCCGTTTGGGGAATGGACGGAACAAAAAAGACCCGCTTGGGGCATTGGTATTTGGGCAAAACGGGGCGGATCCGACTGAGGATTTCCGTCTCGTTGCCGCCTCCTTCGACCAACAGCACGACGGCTTCGCCCAGCTTGGGGTCGGGCACCGAGGTAATGGCAAAGCGGCCTTCGATCACTCCCGCCAAAGTGCGTTCGATGGTTTCCGTCTGCATCTTGATTCCTCCGCTGTTAATGGTGTTGTCTTTCCGCCCGATCACGATGAAGCTTCCGTCCGGTCTGAGCTCAACCACATCGTTGGTAACCAGCGTTGTGTCGCATACGTCGGGGGCATCGATCACCAGCGTCCGGTCGGCCGAAAGGGAAAGCCGGACATTGGCAAAAGGAGTATAGCTGTCTGACGCCTCGCAGCCGTTCATTCTTCGCAAGGCGATGTGCGAAACCGTCTCGGTCATGCCGTAGGTCGAGTAGACGGCATGGGGAAACGATTGCAGCTGCTCCACCATCTCGGGGCTGACGGCTCCGCCACCCACAATCAGATGGCGCACAGCCATCAGCCGGATGCGTTCTTCCTCCTCGCGCAACGTATTGAACAATTGCAACGGAACGATAGCGGCAAAATCCATTTCCTCTTTGATATCGGCCATCGGGTGGCCGGATGGCTCGGCAACAAGTAGCTCCATCTGCCGCACGAGTGCCCTGACGACAACCATTTTGCCGGCAATATAGCGGAGCGGCATGCAAAGCAATGCCCGGTCGGACGGTTGCAAATGGAGGAAATCGCACGTGTTGCGGGCGCTGTTCATCATCTGTATCTTACGGACCGTGATCGGCTTCGGCACCCCGGTCGAGCCGGAAGTGTGGACGGTCAACGTAGGGGAATCGTCGAACCATGCTTCCAAAAAGCGGAAAAGGTCGGCTTCTATCCCTTGGGAAGCGGGCAATCCTTTCCGGACAAGGTCGCACGTATAGCGGACATCCCGGTATAAAAGAGCGCAAGATAACCAATCGTTCATGGCAGAAAGAGTCAGATGAGTGACACGCGGCCCTCCTCCACGCGGATATGATCCATGATATTGGCAGGGGCCCGTTCGGCCAGCAGCTCGCGTTTCATGAAGTCCATGAAGGGAGCCACATGTGTGAAAAACCGATGATACCCCCGACAAAGGTAGTTGAGTCCCGGCTCGCCATCGGCCGTGGTCAGGAAACGGTTTTTGGGGCACTCGCCATGGCAGGCGAAGAGATAGTCGCACGCCTTGCATTGCCCCGGAAGCTTCTCGTACTTGTCGCGCCCGAACTGCCGTTGTTCGTTGCCGTACATCATTTCGGTCAGTGTCTTCTCGCGGATATTTCCCCGTTTATAGGCCGGAAAAACATAGTGGTCGCAAGCATAGACATCGCCGTTAAACTCCATCACCCCGGCGTGGCCGCAGGTCTTGGCCATCGAACAAACCCCGGGCGGTACACCCATCCAGTTGGCCAAGGTGGAGTCGAAGAGCTGGATATAGTAGTTACCCACGTCATGTTGCACCCATTCGTCGAAGAGCGCGCAGAGGAACGAACCCCACTGTTCCGGACTGACGGAGAAAGGAGCAAGCTTCAGATGGGCATTGTCCTGGTCGGGCGATCCGAGCAGCGTGCCGTCGGTATGTTGGCCCACTCGCTCGACAATGGGCGCAAACTGGATATAGTGGCAGTCTATCTCCTTGAAGAATTGGTAGAATTCGTGCGGAAAATCGGCATTGTAGTCGTTGACAACCGCCATGCCATTGTACTCCACCCCATGTTTCTTGAGCAGGTTGATCCCTCGCATCACCTTGAAGAAGGAGGGTTGCCCCTGTCGGTTGCGGCGGTATTCGTCGTGAAACTCCTGCGGGCCGTCAATCGAGATGCCCACCAAGAAGTTGTTCTCCTTGAAGAAACGGCACCATTCGTCCGTCAGCAGCGTACCGTTGGTTTGGATGCAGTTCGAAATGCGGCGGCCACGGGCATACTTCCGTTGCAGTTCGAGGGCCCGCTTGTAGAAACCGATGGGGCGCATCAGTGTCTCTCCGCCGTGCCAGGTGAAGAGTATCTCCTGCATCGTCTGGCATTCGATATAGTCGCGGATGAATCGTTCGAGCAGCTCTTCGCTCAAAACCGGGTTCTTGACCGTAGGGTAGAGCTTGCTTTTCTCCGTATAGTAGCAGTAATCGCACGCCAGATTACAGACCGACCCGACGGGTTTGAGCATCACATAGACGGGATTGGCAAAGGGGGCTATGTTCATTTCTTCGAGTTTTTATAGTCGCGTACGAATGCTTCGCTGATCCAATTGGCCATGGCCTGACGGTTGTTGCTCAGGATGATACGTTGCTGGTCGTACTTGTTC
>CAVJQR010000233.1:0-1229 GCA_963651605.1 Agathobaculum sp. | reverse complement strand
TTCCTATCTCTACAACGGTCGAGACGGGGGTCGTATTGCGCAAGACATAGAGGTTGCGACTGCTGACGGTCCCCTTGAAGCCGCGGCCGGGCTGGTGCTTGTCGTATTTCTGCTGGAAGACATTCTTCATTTGGTTGGCCAACCGCTTGCTGGCCTTGCTGTCGGTATGGTAAAAAAAGACATCGGTCTGCTTGCTTTTGCTCCGACTGTCGACATGCAAGAAGAGGGCCCGTTTGTATTTGGCGGGCTCGCGGCGTGCCAATGCATTGATCTTTTCGCATCGTTGCTGCAGCCGGGCGACCTGGTTGAGGGGAATGCGGCTTCCCATACAGGTCTCGCGGTGGCTGTTGTTCAGGTATTGCGCATCGCGAATGCCGTCTTTGCTGTCTTGGATGATGATGTGCACCTTGGCTCCGCGCATCAACAGATTGCGGGCAATGCGGAGAATGACATCGTAGGCATACTCGTCCTCGTGCAGTTCATGTCGCCCGATACGGCCGATAGCTCCGGGGTCGGGGCCGCCGTGTCCGCTCACCAAGTAGAAACAAGCTCCCTGCAATTCGTTGGAGATGGGCTTGTAGTGTGCCAACGCAGGTCCGAACAACGGCTCATACCCTTTGCGGGCTTTGGGGGTTCTATTGGGGATTTTAGACGTTGGCTCGGTGACTTTTCCCGATGGGGCCGTACTGCGCGTACCGCTCTTGGCCGACTTTTGTTGGAGGCGGGGGGGCAGGATGTAGCCGGTGCCTAACTTGAGACTGTTGTTTTTGCCGAACTTCCCCGGGTTGAGACGGATGAATTCTTTCCTGTAGTACGAGCCGATGCGGCCATGACGCTTGAGGAACACCTCGATGCCATCCCCGTCTTTGGGAAAGGCTCTCTCCTGTGCTTCGGCTACGAATGGGAGGCAACACCCTATAAGCAGGGCTAATAGTAGGCATCTGATCATTTGCATGGGGCGGCGGTTTGCAGGTGTTTGTAAATCTCGTGGGTCAAGTAGATGTCGTACAGTGCATTGTGCAGCTTCTCCCGGTCGAGGTCGATCCCCAACATCCGTGCGACGGTCTCCTGCTTGAAATCGGGCATGAGGTGGCGTTGCTCCAGCAAATGCTGGGTGGCCAGAATCATGACATCTATCGAATTGACCCAAAACCAGGAATAGAAGTAGTTGTCGCCGTTCTGCACAAAGAAGGCTTTCAGGAAATAGTTGTCGAACGACGCATTGTTGT
>CAVJQR010000232.1:0-4061 GCA_963651605.1 Agathobaculum sp. | reverse complement strand
CCCCTAATCGAGTTCAAAAAACAATTTGTAACGCTTTGTAATGTTATGTTGTAACGATAGATTTTATCTATGAGCGCCTAAAGGGCATTACGGCTCGCCGAGATGCTCTACGATGACGGCGACCTGTTTGGGGTAATAAAGTCTTTGTCCGGGTTGATAACCGACGGCTTCGAGTTTGGTGCGCAGCGCAGGGACGCGTATCCATTTGGAAAACCGACTACTGGCCGACTGTGGCGTGCAATGTGGCAGATAAAGAAGGGCCAACTCTTGATGTGCATAAGTTTGCATTTTGAAACTTGAATGATTTTCTTTCATACGCTTGTGGTATTGGTTACAAAGCAAAGATACGTAAAATTGTGCATTTTGCATAGAAAAAAACAGGGATATTTTTAGCAAACACACCCATATTTTACACTGAAAACACGGATGTTTTATAGTAAAAACAGCCGTGTTTTCCAAGCTTTCAACAATGCAATACAATTATTTAGCACTTTATACCAACCTTTACCGACTTTCACCATCGTTCGCCAACTACAGACTTTTCGCATATACTATATTTGTGATATCGATAGAGCAAGACTCAACCTCACTATATTTTCAGGCCGGCATCCTTTCTGCCTTGGTTCTTTGATATGATGTGTAAAAAGCCAATGGTTAGCCTTCATGTACTATCCGGCTAACCATTGGGTATGATGTTTATGCTTCTTCGGCGTGTTTCACCAGTTGGAACTGTTTGTCGACACAGGGTGGCAACTCGTGCGGGTAGTGGGTGACGTAGATCAATGTCTTTCCCTCGCGCGAGCAGAATGCGTCGATGATGGCGGCCGCCCGTTGCTTGTTGCTGACGTCCAGTCCGTGCAGCGGTTCGTCCAGAATGATCAGGTCGGGGTCCTTTACGAAGGCTCTTGCCAAGAGGGCCAGCCGTTGCTCGCCCGATGAGAGCGTCATGAACGAGCGATCTTTCAAATGGTCGATCCCGAACAGACGCATCCATTGCAATGCCCCTTCGTTCTGCTCGTCGTTGCATTTTCGGAACAGCCCGATGGAATCGAAGTAGCCGGAGCCGACGATGCTCAGGGTCGGGACATTCTCCATGTAGTAGAGGTGCATCTCGGGCGATACGTAGCCGATGCGCTTCTTGATGTCCCAAATGCTTTCGCCCGATCCCCGTTTCTTGTCGAACAAGTAGAGCGTGTTGGCATACGATTGTGGATTGTCGGCATAGATCAGGCTCAGCAAGGTCGACTTACCCGAACCGTTAGGACCGAACAGGGCCCATTTCTCGCCGTTGCGGACTTCCCAATCAAGGTCTTTCAAGATGGTTCTCTTGCCATATCGGATGCAGACATGCTCCATGCGGAACGTCACATCGTGCGACGAGGGTTGCTTCTCCGGCCGGATGGGGAGCACGATCGGGGCGTTGTCCGGTTGGGAAAACAGCTGTCCGATCAGTCTCTTGTCTTGCAGAAAGGCATCGCGCGCCATCGTCGGGAAGCAATGCCGCCCGGCAACGGGCAGGACGTGGGTCACCATCTCCGGTAGGTCGTTCGGGTTGGAGAGCAGCAGGATCACTTGCACGCCCCTCAGCCGGGAGAGTTGCTCCAACATATCGACCAACACCTCGCGCGAGGGGGCGTCCAGTCCGATGAACGGATTGTCGAGGATCAACAGCTTCGGCCGGTAAAGCAGCGTGCGGATGATCAGGAATTTGCGCAATTCCCCGCTGGAGAGATAGATGATCTTTTTGGGCAATAACTCCTCGATGTGGAAATAGTGAAAGAGCTCGTGCGCATCGGGCAGCCCCTCGAGGGTCTCTTCGACGGTAGGCATCTCGTCCACTTCAGTCGAGTGCCAGCGCTGTTGGTAGTAGCTGTTCTTGCAGTCGGCCAGCGAATAGATGTCTTTGAAGGCAATGCTCTTGACAATCTCGCTCACTTTCCCTTCGATGCCAAACGTAACGCTCCCTTCCTTGAAGGCATATTTGCGTTGCAGGATATCGGCCAACAACGTCTTTCCGCCGCCGTTGGGCCCGATCACGGCCCATTGCTCACCCTCGCGGATGGTCCAATCTACGGGCTCCTGAAAGCGGAGCTCCGGCAGGCGGGTAACGATCTGCCGTATTTGTGCTATCGTTTTTTCCATCTGTCGTCGGCTTTATGAGATACGGGTCCCTGTCCCTTTGTGGATTTCAGACGCTTGGGTGATGACCACCTGCTTCACGCCGGCATCGATGGCTTGATAGGCGTTCTCCAATTTGGGGATCATGCCGCCCTGGATGATGCCTTTCGCAACATACTCTTTGAAGGTGTCGCGGTGCAGCTCGGCAATCACACTCTCATCGTCGTTTTCATCGAGCAGAACCCCCTTCTTTTCGAAGCAGAACATCAGCGTGACATCGAAGTGCTTGGCTAAGGCCTTGGCCGCTTCGCCAGCAATCGTGTCGGCATTGGTGTTGAGCATATGGCCTTGCTTGTCGTGCGTCAACGGGGCGAGAACCGGAACGATGCCTTGCTTGATGAGCGAAGCCAACAGATCGGCATTCACCTCTTTGACGTCGCCCACGAAGCCGTAATCGACATCGGCCACCGGTCTTTTGTCCGAGCGGATCAGATTCATGTCGGCTCCTGTCAGGCCCAGTGCATTGACGTTCAGCGCCTGCAGCCCTGCGACGATGTTCTTGTTGACCAAACCGCCGTAGACCATCGTCACCACTTTCAGCGTCTCGGCGTCGGTAATGCGGCGCCCATTGACCATTTTGCTTTCGATCCCCAGCTGCGAAGCGAGCTTCGTGGCCGAGCGTCCGCCTCCATGCACGAGGACCTTATATCCCTCGATGGCGGCAAAGTCTTGCAAGAGATGTTGCAGTGTCTCAGGCTCTTCGACAATCTTTCCGCCCACTTTTATCAGTGTTAATTTCTCCATTGTGAAAATTTTTGGTAATATTTTTGGCCCAAAGTTACGAAAAAAAGAAAGATGTTGCTATATTTGCATTCGTAATGCGGCAGTAGCTCAGTTGGTAGAGCACTAGCTTCCCAAGCTGGGGGTCGCGGGTTCGAACCCCGTCTGCCGCTCTCGTTGAAAATCAGGGAGTTAGGTTCTAATCTATCTCCCTTTTTTGTTTATTTTTCCGCTGTATGGTGGGAAAAAGTAGGCAAAAATAGGTAAAATTAGGCCCTATTTGGTGCAACGAACGTGCAAACGACAATCAGCCGAAAGAAGCAAGGAGGACTGAAAGATGAATGAAAAGCTTTTTTTTGACAAGCGAAAGATGAAAACCAACGGCACTTACCCTATTAGGCTATATGTCAAACACAGGGGAAAGTTCCTATTGTCTACGAACATTTTCACCACCATTGATGCATGGGACGAAAACGGCTGCATCAACAAAAACGACAAGCAATATAAGGTAAAGAATGCGATCTTGAGGAAATTGCTCAGCGATGCCGAAAACGAATACATGAGGCTTCAAAGCATCGGAGCACTTCCGAAAACCGACAAGGAGTACAAGAAGCATCTTGAATGTGTCTTGTTTGGCAAGGAGGAAGCCGCACCGAAAAGGAATTTCCTATCTTACTTTGATGAGTTCGTTTCACTCAAGACGAACAAAGGAACGGCTTCCCTATACCGCACGACAAGGAACAAGATAGAAGCGTTCGATCCCGACTGCACCTTTGAAACGATAACGAGAAAGTGGCTGCAGGAGTTCGAAAAGAAAATGGCGGAGTCGTTAAAGGTCAACTCGTATGCTATTCACCTACGCAATATAAGGGCCGTGTTCAATTATGCGATTGACGAGGGTATAACAGATTGTTATCCGTTCCGAAAGTACAAGATAAGGCAAGAGGAGACTCGTAAACGCTCTCTGACGGTCGAACAGCTTCGGCTGCTGGCCACCATGCCTCTTGAACCATACCAAGAGCAATATCGGGATATATTCATGCTTGATTTCTATCTGATAGGGATGAATATCGGCAACCTGTTGATGATGAAGAAAAGCGATTTGCACAACGGCCGACTCGACTACCACAGGAACAAGACGAACAAATTAATATCTGTAAAGG
>CAVJQR010000231.1:0-4065 GCA_963651605.1 Agathobaculum sp. | reverse complement strand
ATTCTTACCTTCGTAGGGTTAAAAACAACACGAAGGAGTGTTACCGCTACTCTCTTGATGTTGTGATTAGCTAAAAAATTCTTACCTTCGTAGGGTTAAAAACAACTTGTCTGCTACATCTTGTTGTAAATCATGTGTATAACAAGGATGTTAGAAAAGAAAAAATGAGGTTGTTCGGGTGTTGACTTTGCGTCAATAACCAGTGATGAACTATTTTGACGATTGAATTTTAGAAGTCCTATATTGTTGAAACAACATTGGTCCTTGTTTGAACAATATAGGATTTTGTTTTTACGAAATCAAAAGTGTTTTCTAAGCAAACATGGGTTGTGTTTTTGTTTCTTAGAAAAACTCCAGTTGTAGGCAGGGCTCGTCGGGTTGCTTTTCTTTTTTGCAATAGAATATTTTGATGTCGGCAAATTGTTTATCGGTGATGCAAAGGATACCTACATGTCCTTTGTCGGGAAGCAAGGCTTGAACTCTTTTGATGTGAACCTGGGCATTGTCCATGCTTGCGCAATGGCGCACGTATATGGAAAACTGAAACATGGTGAACCCATCGGCCATTATGTTTTTGCGAAATTTGGCGATTGTCTGCCTTTCTTTTTTTGTTTCGGTAGGCAAGTCGTAAAATACCAGTATCCACATTACACGATATTGGTTTAGCCGTTCTATCATACAAAGTTAGGATAGCTGATTATTCGAGACTCTCCGTTAAAGCATTTGGCAAGGCTGGCTGTAGTCTGTGCCACGGCTATCATTAGTGGACTGCGTTTGTCGTTTATCTTTACGTCGACAACTGGTATTTGCAGGAGTTTGCGCTTCAAGTCAATGGTTAGTTCCTCGATATCTTCTCCGGAATTAACCAATCCGACAACTATTTGGTCTACAAATGGGCGGTAAGGTTCCATTATGTCATCGGCCAAACAGTAGTCGTTGTATTTGTTATGATGAAAAATGCCATATACGGGAAGAAGTCCGCTTGCCACAAGGGCTCGTGCTACCACTGCGCGAAGAATGGCATAACCATAGTTGAGTAGATTGTTAGGTGGACTTTCTTCTTGTCCTCTTATAAAGTTTGGAAGGGTGGGGAATATGTTTCTCCAGTAATACACTGCGGCTTGCGCTTCACAATTGCCGGAGTCGCCACTTTTTACTTCAGAAGCAATTCTTCTCAGAGTTTTGGCAGTTTGCATGGTTTGCTTTTCGAGTAGAGAGGCTTGGTTGTCAATCTTTGCCTTTACCGTTTGCTGCCACAATTGTTTCTTTAGAGGAAGCGAAGCTTCAATCTGTTTTCTAAACCTTTCGTTTTGTGTAGTGTTGCCTTGCAACGGCAAGAGCATACCTGTGGGCATGCGCTTGTCGTTGCAGGTGATGAGAGCCACGGTGTTGGCAAGAAGTGCTGCAATGAGAGCTTGCGTTATGGTAATCTGTTTATGGTCTAGAATAACCACTCCGATATCTTCGATGGGTATAGTTCTTACAGATTCCTTTTTGATGACCTCTGAGATATTCTTGCTTTTTTCCACTTCGGGCAATTTTATTACCATTTGCTTGTTGCTAAGCGAAAGGTATGAAGGATTCCCGAAATACAAGGTTTTCTTTATCATTGGCTCTGTTGCTTATATATTTTGACTATTCGCCCAAGGCGGTCTACTTCAATTTTCTCACATTTATCCTTAATATTGATACCCTCTAACGAGATTTCTACTTTGTTATTAGAGTTTAGTTCATATTTGTCGTGGATCGGAGAAGCCCAAGTTTCAGGAACGAAATAGCATCTCGATTCATAACAGGAAACCATTTTATATATATTGTGCCCCGGCTCGGCCTCCGGCAGACATACAAGATCGTTTGGCGAAAGGATGAAAAGCAATTTCCGTCCATCTTCCTTGACTTCTTCTTCCACGTTCAGATGTTTTTTGAGCCTGTCGATAGCGATGTTGAGAGGTATACTCTCAAACGAACGTTCGCCTTTTTCGTTGATATAAATGGCAAAAAACAGGTTGGTTCCTTTGTCTGTCTCTACATATCGTTTGTTTTTGTTTCCTACATTGCCTATAGGAAATTTCATGCCGAGAGTTTCGGCTTTTCTCACTTTAAGAATTGGCTTATGGTCTTTTCCCCCGTTAAGTTCCTTGATATTCTTGTTCATCATGGCTATACCTTCGGGTGAGAATGCAGCTTCGGGGTGTTGTTTGCCTTGTGCATCGTCGTATTTCTTTAGGTGAGCAAGTAGAATCTTTCTGATGCCACTGTCGGAAACTGATTCAATCTTTTTGGAATCGAAAGACTCATCTAAGGCAACTCTTGTCGCAGAAATTCCGTCTTTCACTCCAGTGTAGTAGTATATGAGAACTTTGGATATGTCCTTCTCGTTTAGAATGTTCTTTCTGTCTTTGAAATACTTTACAAACAGTTTTTGGTCGAATTTGTGGTATTTTTCGATGAGATTTGCTATTTCTTTTCGTAATTCGCGGTTGGCGATGTGCTGCCAATCTCCAATTGCATCTGCCAACTTTACCAATTTAGTTTGCTGTAGGCTGATAAGTCCGGATACAGTGGCCTTGTGCATTGATTTACGGATAGCCCAACCGTCTCCCTTTGTCTGGCGATCTACGATCTTTTTACCGTTTACATAATGGGTGTAACGGTTGTTGGTTTTGGTTATGACGCGAAGGTTTTGCTTGAAACTAACAATGATATTGTCGAGCTCATTGGCTACGTCTTGGGTGAAACTATTCCAGGGCTTTTTGAATACCCATTTGTAGTTGTCCTTATCATCGGTTTCCACCTTTGTGCAAAGCGTGTGTTTGAGATCGAGTCTCTCTTTTTCGTTGGAGGACAGAGCAGATAGATTGTTCAAATAATTTATGATGTTTCGGTTGGTACAAGCTATAACGATAGCATCCATTGCGTGGTGGCGGTGGTCAATACGTTTTTTGCTGAATCCCACCGATAGTTCCAGAGGAATATTGGTTTGGAAATAGCGCTTACCTTTTTCGTTTACCCATTGCCCGTAGTTTTCAGTGTTACTTTTATTGTTGAGTCGCTCGAAACGTGGGGCAACAATCCGATTCCATACGTCGTTGATACCCCATTCGCTTTTCATTCTATCGGTAATGGAACCGTTGGTAGCTATCACGTGTTTGGATGTTGCTTCTTGCTCCCCCTCTTCTCTGACCAAGCATGACAGAACGCTAAGCATCTTGCGGCTAATATATCTGCTATCGTTTAGTTGTCGCTGTGCAAATCCTGCGGGTATTTCATCGAGCAAAAGTTTCTTCATTTTAGCGTGATTGCTGGAGTAGTGTTCTTTCACAAAGTCTTCGTATTGTTGCTTTTCGAAAATCTTCTTGCCGTTGATGATGCTTCCTCCTTTTTTCGTGATGAATTCGTAGGCAAGCATACGATCCTTTTCTTTGTTGACATCATTTTCGCAGATTACTTTGTTTGAAAGTGAGTCATCGAAGTATCGAGACTGTGGTATTACGTGTTCTATTTCGTATTCTGTTGTGAACAGTTTAGATAGAGATATTGGCTGGCCAGTATAGGGCGATTTATACTTCTGTTCCAGCCAAAGTTTGTATTTTGTAATATCTGATCGCTTTATATGTACGGTCTTGGTGTTACCCAATTCTTTGATTATATTTTGTATGTCTTCTGTAATTTCCACCTTGGGGTCTGACAGTACGCCGTTCTCGTAGATTTTAAGTTTCTCCATTTGAATAGGAGAGTGTGGTCGTACATTCTCTATGTTGTATTCTTTATTGGCAAACTCCTGCAGCAATGCACGAATTCTTAGGTTGGTGCGTTCATTCTCCGCTCTTTTCTTACTGTCGATTTCTCTGCTTTTGTTATCTTTTTTCAGATCGCGCCCCATTTCGATATGAACTTCATATATCTTTCCGAAATTTTTCCATATATCCCTAACCACTCGCAGAGTTTCACCCATAATCTTTTCTACAATAGGGTTGCGCAGAGAGTATTGTTTTAGATTATTCTGAATGTAGAGATCAATGTCTTCCGGCCTTTCCCATCTGGTTGTTTCAGAGGCTTCAGAAT
>CAVJQR010000230.1:0-4094 GCA_963651605.1 Agathobaculum sp. | reverse complement strand
CTGCAAGCCTTCGCCGATAGCTTCAGCAGCATCGGCAGCGTTCACACAACCTTTTTTGATAGCGATGGCAGCACCTACAACGTAAGCCCAGCATGCATTTTCGAAACAGATAGGTTGAGTTTCTTTACACATTGTATATGGATCGAGGCCTTTTGCTTCGCAAATAGCCTTTGCCTCTTCAATACTCTTGATACCGTATTGATTCAAAACCGCATTAATATTATCGATTCTGCGGTCGTAACTTTCAAATAAAGCCATATTTTCTTACTTTTTAAAATTCTTGTTTACGAGAAATAATGAAATTAGGAAATTGAAAACCAGTACACCTCCGCACGAAGCCACAAAAAAGGCCATCCAAGGTTTCTCATTACGCAATACAAAATAGGCAATTGTGAAACCAATTGCAGTGATTAATGTGAGTCCGATCAGGACGAGTGTTACTGTTTTCTTATTCATTACGAGGATCGATATATTTTACAGCTTCTTTGAAGCGGCCATATGAGCCTTTTGCTTTTTCCAAAGCTTCGTTAGCATCCATACCTTTCTTTACCATGTCCATGAATTTGCCCAGGTGAACGAATTCATAACCGATAACTTCGTCGTTGGCGTCCAAAGCCATGCGAGTACAATAGCCCTCGGCCATTTCCAAATAGCGAGTACCTTTGGCCAAAGTACCGAACATTGTACCAACCTGGCTGCGCAAGCCTTTACCCAAGTCTTCCAATGAAGCACCGACAACCAAACCACCTTCTGAGAAAGCAGACTGAGTACGTCCGTAGACAATCTGCAAGAACAATTCGCGCATGGCGGTGTTGATGGCATCACATACCAAGTCTGTGTTCAAGGCTTCCAGGATAGTTTTGCCGGGCAACACTTCAGAAGCCATGGCTGCCGAGTGAGTCATACCTGAACATCCGATTGTTTCAATCAAGGCTTCCTGAATAACGCCTTCTTTTACGTTGAGGGTCAATTTACATCCACCTTGCTTCGGCGCACACCATCCAATACCGTGAGTCAAACCTGAAATGTCAGAAATTTGAGTTGCTCTAACCCATTTTCCTTCTTCTGGAATCGGAGCACAAGGGTGATTGGCACCCTTCTTTACAACACACATGTGTTGAACTTCTTGTGAATAAATCATAATCGCTAATTTATTATAAAATGATTATAAAAATATACCTTTTCGCTTTATATAAGACACGACAAAGGTAGGTATTTTTCAACTCTCTTGCAACAAAATATTTTCGAAAAGATGTGGCTTATTGTTTGAATGATTAGGAGCGGTGCCTATCTTCTTTCTCTTTCTTGCGGATGTGTTAATTCATCGATTGTAGGGGGCTGAAAAAAATACGGGACCTTTTTGGAAAAAGCACGGGACCTTTTCAGAAAAACATGCCGAGCTTTTTTTTAGATGATGCCATTGTCTTTTTTGGGGGGTGGTGTGATAAAAATAAAAGGCTGTTTGGTTTTGCCAAACAACCTTTTATATATTGTATAAGACGATTACGCCTTGTCTAAAAACTTAGGCTTCAACGCTCCAATTTTCAGCTACCATACGTTTGTAACTGCGCAGACGCCATTTGGCATTGTCTTCGGCAGCTTGGAACAATTCGGCAGCTTCCGTCGGATATTGCTTCATGACAGAAGCGAAACGAACTTCACCCTTCAAGAAGTCTTGGAACTTGCTCCAATCCGGCTCCTTGCTATCCAATGTGAATGGGTTCTTTCCTTCTGCCTCCAAAGCCGGGTTGTAACGCCACAAGTGCCAGTAACCGCATTCTACGGCTGCCTTTTCTTCTGCTTGTGATTTGCCCATACCCTTCTTCAAACCGTGGTTGATACATGGAGCGTAAGCGATGATCAATGACGGACCGTCGTAAGCTTCTGCTTCGCGGATTGCCTTCAATGTCTGAGCATGGTCGGCTCCCATGGCGATTTGAGCCACGTAAACATATCCGTAAGTAGTAGCCATCAAACCTAAATCCTTCTTGCGTACGCGTTTACCTGCAGCGGCAAATTTGGCGATAGCACCGACCGGAGTGGATTTTGATGATTGACCACCTGTGTTAGAATATACTTCGGTATCCAAAACCAAGATGTTGACATTCTTGCCGGAAGCGATGACGTGATCCAATCCACCGTAACCGATATCGTAAGATGCACCATCACCACCGATAATCCATTGTGAACGTTTTACCAAGTAGTGTGACAATTCGGCGATGGTTGCACAGTATTGGCATTGACCCTTGGCAGCTTCCACCATCGGAATGATCTTGTCTGCCAATTCTTTTGTCTTGTCTGCATCCATCTTGTTGTCGATCCAAGCCTGGAATACCTCTTTGTATTCAGCAGGAGTACCTTCGGCTGCAATGGCATTTTCCATAGCAATTTGGATGCGTGCGCGCATCTTCTCGTTTGCCAATTCCATACCCAAACCGAATTCGCAGAAGTCTTCGAACAAAGAGTTTGCCCAAGCCGGACCTTGACCCTTTTCGTTTGTGGTATAAGGAGTAGAAGGAACAGAACCGGAGTAGATAGAAGAACAACCTGTTGCGTTGGCAACCATCTGACGATCGCCGAACAATTGAGAGATCAACTTCACATACGGAGTCTCACCACAACCTGAACATGCACCGGAGAACTCGAACAATGGAGTAGCCAACTGAGAATTTTTCACGTTTGCCTTGATGTCTACCAAACTTTGTTTGCTTGAAACGTTGGCAACGCAGTAATCCCAATTGGCAGCTTCCTTCAATTCGCCTTCCAATGGAACCATTGTCAATGCCTTGTTACCGCGCATGCCCGGACAAATGTCGGCACAGTTGCCACAACCCAAGCAGTCCATAACGTCAACTTGCATGCGGAATGCCATGCCTTTCATCGAAGCCGGAGCTTTGACATCGAGAGTCTTGAAGTCGATTCCTTTGCGCTCTTCTTCGTTCAAGATGAACGGACGGATAGATGCGTGAGGGCAGACGTAAGCACATTGGTTACACTGAATACAGTTGTCGCTGTTCCATGCCGGAACAAATGCGCCGACACCACGTTTTTCATATTTGGCAGTTCCTTGATACCAAGTACCATCTTCTATACCCTTGAAGGCTGAAACTTTCAGCAAGTCGCCGTCTTGTGCATTGATCGGACGAACAACGTCGTTGATGAATGCCGGGTCGTTGTTGGCAGCCTTGACATCGGCCGGCAAGTTAGCCCAAGCCGGGTCGATGGTCAATTGATGGTATTCACCACCGCGGTCGACTGCTGCATAGTTTTTGTTGACAACGTCTTCGCCCTTCTTTCCGTAAGACTTAACGATGAACTTCTTCATCTGTTCGATAGCCAAGTCAACAGGGATGACACCTGTGATGCGGAAGAATGCAGACTGAAGGATTGTATTGGTACGATTGCCCAATCCGATTTCCTGAGCGATCTTAGTAGCGTTGATATAATATACGGTGATATTCTTCTGAGCGAAATAACGTTTTACGTTGTTTGGCAAGTTTTTAGCCAAATCTTCGCCATCCCAGATCGTATTCAACAAGAATGTACCGTTCTGACGCAAGCCGCGTGTTACATCATACATATGTAAATAAGCTTGAACGTGGCAGGCAACGAAGTTCGGAGTATTTACCAAATAGGTAGAACGGATTGGGTGATCACCAAAACGAAGGTGAGAACAAGTGAAACCACCTGACTTCTTTGAGTCGTATGCGAAGTAAGCTTGGCAATATTTGTTGGTATTATCACCGATAATCTTGACTGAGTTCTTGTTGGCACCAACCGTACCATCTGCACCCAAGCCATAGAATTTAGCTTCGAACATGCCGTCTGCATCCAAAGCAACCTCTTCCTTCTTTGGCAGAGATGTAAAGGTTACATCATCTTCGATACCGATAGTGAACTGATTCTTCGGCAATGTCATAGCCAAGTTTTCGTATACAGCCAAGATCTGAGCAGGAGTTGTATCCTTTGAGCCCAAACCATAGCGACCGCCAACGATCATCGGCGCATTTTCCACTCCGTAGAAGCAGTCTTTAACATCGAGGTACAATGGCTCGCCATTGGCACCCGGTTCTTTTGTACGATCCAAAACGGCG
>CAVJQR010000229.1:0-4109 GCA_963651605.1 Agathobaculum sp. | reverse complement strand
GCGAAAAGAGGAGCGTTCCAGCTGAAATTGTTACGATGCCAAGCGCATAATGGTCCACCACTGAAGCGATCGTCTCTTTCATTTCTGCAATATTCCCTCCACTTAGGTAGAAAAATGCCCCGACAACAATGAGGTAAACCACCATTCCCCATATGATATTCTCAGCACTGGGCAAACTACTAAAGTAAACGGTCTTCTTTTTAATCTGCTGTTCTTTTCTAAGAAGGCCCATAATACGACTATTCAGATTCGAGGAGGGCTGTTCGATGCTCTCCTCCATCAAACGCCGTGTCAGTTGATCCAACGATTGATTGTTCTGTTTCATAATAAATCTTTTATCTCATTTTTCATCTCCTTTTCCAAAACAGAATAAAAATGTTTACGAGCTCGGAAAAGTTTTGTCTTTACATTTACATTGCTCAATCCAGTGATTTGACTGATCTCATCGATGGTACACTCCTGCAAGTAGAAAAGTGTCAGTAGTAGAGCTTCCGATTTAGGGAGTTCCTTGAGTGTTTTTTGTATGACCTTTTTCCTATCATTTTGCTCAAGCAAAGCAGAGGCCTGTTCTTGTTCTTCAACTGTAACATTTGAAGTATCCACATCTTCCACATCTGTGAACAGTGATTGACGGCGGATTGCACTCAATGCTGTCCGATAGACGATGCGATAGAACCATGACGAGAACTTGCTTTCGAAGCGGAAATCGGGCAATGCTTGATACATTTTCAGGAAAGCATCTTGGGTGACCTCCTCTGCTTCTTCACGGTTTCCGACGATGCGAAAAGCCAAAGTGAATGCCATTTTCTCATATTTCGAGATAAGGCACGAGAAACTTTGCATGTCACCGGCCAAGATGCTTTCTATCCATTTGCGTTCGTCCATAACAAGTGTACTACGCTACAGCATGAGACTTCTTAAAGATCGTCTTCGTTTTTGTTCTTCATTTCCGCTTTCATCAATCGTTCCGACCACCAATAGTAAACGACAAAACCAATTCCTCCGAACATGAAAGCGAATGTCGGTATGATCAACAACTCCCGTTCAGGAATATATTGGCTGATCAACATGCCGATCAATACACCAAGTGCAAAGCCGATGAGCACTAAGCCGTTGCGCAGCGCAGGGAATTTGTTGGCAGGCTTCTCTGATTCTTTAGGGGTAAGCCCCTGCTTAATCATTTCCATCCGCTCTTCATGCTTACTTTTTATAAGCATCATTAAAACTATTCCCACTGTTGCAACAGGCAAGCCGATTACACAAATCACACCCAATATTGGAACAATAACATTTTCTCCCATGATAAATACAATTTTAGTGTTGTTTATAAATTCATTTTATTTGTTTGATCATCCCTTGCAAGATCTGTTCTTTTGTCTATAAGACGCAGAGCCTTTTCGCAAGGTTACACTTTCCTTGTATTTTTTTCGATTTATTTCGTCATAGACAATAAAGGCCCGCGGTCGAATTGACCGTGGGCCCTATTGCTATATTTCGGAGTTATGTATTAGTCCAAAACTTTGATACGGAGGTTACGATACCAAACATTGTCTCCATGGTCTTGCAAACCAATGAAACCTTCTTTGTTTTCGCCACCGCAGTTCAGCAACAATTCGTAAGCCAACGGCCATTTGTCTTTGCTGAATTTGCTGTTGTCCAACATTTCTTTCCATGCCGGAGTCCACATATGGTACTCAACAACCGGCTCTTCGCCATTCAAGTAGTGAACAACTGTTCCTTTGTAAACCATGATCTTACCCTTGTTCCATTCGCCAAAAGGCTTTGCAGTCTGAGGCTTAGCAGGGATCATGTCATACAATGAAGCAGATTGACGGTTACCATCATGACCCAATTTGGCATCCGGATGGTTCTCGTTATCCAATACTTGGTATTCCGGAGCAGAGATATATGCAGGCTGTCCTTCAACTTCCTGAATCATATAGAATACACCGGAGTTTGCACCTTTGTCAACCTTCCATTCGAATTCAAATTCGAAGTTGCTGAATTTGCTTGCAAAGATCAAGTCGCCTCCGTCTTTAGCACCGGCTTCTCCGTTACCTGAACCTTTGATATGGATTGTACCGTCTTCAACTACCCAAGCAGCAGGTACGTCTTCGCGGTCATAACCACGCCAGCCATTGAATGTTTTACCATCAAACATAGTAATCCATCCGTCGTTGTCTTTCGGGAAAGTAGACAAATCAACTGTTGGCAAGTCTAACAATTTGTACTCAGGAGTAGCTGCTTCCGCAGTTGTTTCTGTAGCTTCTGCTCCTTGAGCAGTCTCTGCCTTCTTACCGCCGCATGATGCCAAACACATCGTGAAAGCAGCCAAACCAGCTAATAATACTGTCTTTTTCATTTTTCTTGCTATTTTTATTTTAATCAATTATCTCGGCATATCAGGCAATTTCCAGCCATCGCGGTAGTTGTGCTTGATCAATTCGCTTGCGAATGCCTTAGCGTTAACCGGATCAGTATAGATCTTGTTGAATTTCGGGTCACCATCAACGATCTTGAAGTCGTCTTTGATCAAGATTCTGATTGTTTCGTCGTCTTTGATATTGGTGAACTGCATGTTAGGACCATCCCACAACAATTCTTTGTTCAATGTCTGCAAACGAACAGCCAATACTCCCATTACAACCATTTCGTTGAACGGACCGGCAACTGCGAAGTTAGACTTCGTTTCTACGCGGTTCTCTGCGCTTTCTTTACATGCACGAATCCAGTCTTGTTCGTGGCCACCTCCCATAGCGTCTTTCACGCGACGGATAACTTTCGGTGCGTTAGGAACACGACCTGACAACAATCTCGGGTTCTGTCCGTAGCAACCGCAAACCAATGTATCTTTTGTTCCGTGGAAGATAGTAATACCACCACCTTCGGCCATCATGTCGTAGCCAATTGGCAATCCTTCCGGACGGTCCGGCAACAAACCGCCATCATACCAGTGAACTTCTACTTCCGGCATAGCTACCTTCGGCATATTGTCACGAGCAGGGAATACCATTCTTACGTGCTGAGCTGTAGGAGCACAATCTTGGAGCAACAAAGTAGAAGAACCTTGTACCTTTGTCGGGTAGCCCAAGTTCAAAGCTTTGAACGGTTGATGCAAAATGTGGCAAGCCATATCTCCTAATGCACCAGTACCGAATCTCCACCATCCGCGCCAGTTCCATGGATGATAAACGGCGTTGTAAGGAATCACTTCTTCCGGACCGCAGAACAAATCCCAATTCAACGTCTTTGGAACTTTGTCTACTTTCTCAGGAGCGTTCAAACCTTGCGGCCAGATAGGACGGTTAGTAGCACATTCTACTTTTCTAACTTCACCGATTTCACCATTCCAAATCCATTCGCAAGCCAAATCTGTGCCTTCCAAAGAAGAACCCTGGTTACCCATCTGAGTTGCTACTTTGTATTCTTTAGCCAAGTTTGTCAACAAACGAGATTCGTAAACTGAGTGAGTCAACGGTTTTTGGCAATATACATGTTTGCCTAATGTCATCGCATCTGCAGTAATGATAGCGTGAGTATGGTCAGCTGTTGCCACCAAAACGGCATCAATTGATTTACCCATTTCATCATACATCTTGCGATAGTCATAATATTTCTTTGCGTTCGGGTGACGCTCGAACACAGGTTTTGCATATTTCCAGTCAACATCACACAAAGCAACGATGTTGTCTGTATTTTCCATGTTCTTCAAGTTTGCATTACCCATACCACCGATACCTACACCGGCGATATTCAACTTGTCGGTCGGAGCTGTGTATCCATGGCTCTTACCCAAAATCGTGTTAGGGGCGATTGTGAAAGCAGCAGCTGCTGCAGCGCCTCTCTGAAGGAAAGATCTTCTACTGATTGACATAATTATTACATTTTAGATTAGCACTCTATTTGCAAATAACCGAATTAAGATTGTAATCTTTCTTCAGTCATTCAACGGCAAATATAAGAAGTAGCTCATAAATTTCAATGATTAACTATTAATTAATTTGATTTAATAAGTTTTTTTAACTTTCAGATTTCGATTTCCCCTTTCATTAGAAGGGATGTTTTTAAGGCAATTCAAAATGTTGATAGTCTTTACGGCTCTTCCATGC
>CAVJQR010000228.1:0-4180 GCA_963651605.1 Agathobaculum sp. | reverse complement strand
AGGCAGGAAGCAGCGGATCCGCTCTTTTGCGGTTTCCTTCATAAGTCGTCAAGCCACCGGGCCGCTATCATCATTTCTCCGTTGCCGGTTGATTTTTCCGGAGATAACCATTATATTTGTGGCATGATTTTTTTCAGGACATAACAACTTATAACCATGATTGAATACCCTATAGTCGAATTCGAATCCATCGCCGAGGGCTTACCCTCGGCCGCTATATATAATAATGAGTTGCTGGTGGCGCCCGTCACCAGCCAGACCGAGGCACTCCGTCTCTACACGCGCGTCAATGCGCTGCAGATCATGGTGGTGCAGAAAGGGACGGCCGAGTTTCAGGTCGATTACAAGAAATATACCGTCAGTGAGAATGCCGTGGTCATCATCATGCCGACCCACGTGGTGGTCTCGGCCGAGCCGAGCCCCGACTTCAAGGGCCTGCTGATGGCCGCCTCGCGCTCGTTTATGGAGCATGCGGCAGCTCCCACACAGGAATCGCCCGAAGTGGCCTACATGACCATCCGCAAGAACCCCATCCTGCAGATCACGGCCGACGAGGCCGCGCTGCTCCGCAAATGCCTCCTGGCGATGCAACACAACATACAGCTGACGCAGCACAAGCTGCACCGCCATCTGCTGCAAAACAACATGCACAACTTTCTGATCGAGCTGGCCAACATCGTCTACCAGCGCGAAGAGTACTATACGGCGCCGAAGCTGAGCCGCAAGGAAGAGCTCTTCGCCGCCTTTCTGAAGCTGCTGATCGCCAACGTGCGCAAAGAGCATATCGTCTCGTTCTATTCCGACAAGCTCTTCATCACCCCCCAGTACCTGTCGCTCATCCTCAAAGAGCAGACCGGCAAATCGGCCAACAAGTGGATCGACGAGAGCCTGATCCAGGAGGCCAAGATCCTCTTGAAGGCACCGCAAGCCACCGTCCAGCAGGTGGCCGACATCCTCCACTTCTCCGACCAGTCCACCTTCGGCAAGTTCTTCAAGAAGCACATGGGCGTCTCGCCGATGGAGTATCGCAAGTCGCTCTGACGGGGGCGGGCTGCCGGCAACCGCATGAGTGGGAGAATGCCCCTGTACCGCAGGTCACCACAAGGCCACTTTCCCGACCGTTCCCAAATCGAGTGTGGCCGAGGTGATCCCCAACGCTTGGAACACCTTGCTCAAGGTGGAGAGCGTCATGGGGCATTTACCTCTCTCCAACTTTCCAATCAGCGAGCGGTTCACGCCGCTTTTTTCGCCCAGTTCTTCTTGGGTAAGATGCTGTTCGAGGCGTATGTTCTTGATGGCTTCCCCTACATGGTAGGTGCGTATCTCTTCCTCGAGTCGGGCTTCCATGGCATCCCGCTCCGGGGTGCCGACCGGTCCCCAAAGTTCGTCTTTCATATCGTCTGCCGGTGTGAAGTTCATCTTGTTCATAGCCGTTTATCTTTTCTTGTTAAAATATTCTTGTCTTAATCTCTCTGCCTTTTCAATCTCCTTCCGGGCGTTTTCCGGCTTTTTTTTATTATTCCATGTGTGACCAATATCAATGCCTCTATTTCATCATCCCAAAAGGCGAACAGGCGGTAACAAATTCCATTGAAAAGCGTCCTTAACTCCCATATTTCACTGTTCTCCAATTTTTTGAAGAGCTCTTTATCCATAACGCCGCCCTCAATTTTGAAGATGTTGTAGTAGATCTTCTGTTGTGCCTTGAGTGGTTGTCGCTTTATGAAATATTTCGCATCGTCGCTCAGTATGATAGTTAAAGGTTGGCTGTTCATATAGTTCATTGTTACGGGGGCCAAGATACGGTTTTGTTTTCATATACGCAACTATCCGTGTCGTTTTTGGTTGCCCGCCACAGGCAAAAAAGATGCCGATCTTTTTCAGAAAAATTCCCGACCTTTTTCATTTTTCTTCCCCACCTTTTTTGTCGCCATTCCCTGCCAATCAGGGTGCTTCGTTTTGGCGATGCCCTGAAACGGCAGTGCTAAAGATAGGTTTATACCAAACGTGAATTTATCGCTAAAGCAGAGACTGACGTAAAAATAAAACGAACCCCGACAAACAAAGAAAAGGGAAAAACGGGCAATGGGGGCGACGGCCCCTCCCTTCGCCGCCGAAAAGAGCACCCACCCCTATTATAATGGAAAGAAAACGGGAGGAAAAGTGTTTATTCTTGAGAGTAATACTTAAAAAATGAAAAAATAAGGATAAAATGAAAACTTTTTTGTTGAAAATTTGTTTTCTAAGAAAAGATGACGTATCTTTATCGCAGACGAAAAAAAATAACCAACGGTCCCGGATCAAAAAACCGCAAACAGAAAAACCGATGCGGTAGGGGCGGGTTAAATTTATAACGAAATTATAACTTACAGGTAAACGCCGGCCGTGAGGGCCAGAAGCCATAATAGCCGACGCTTGCCGACTACATATATAATGAGACGACTCCTTGACGCGCCGCTCCATGCCGGGAACGCCCGGCGTAAGATCGGGAAGAAAGGAAGCTCAGCGTGGATTTCCCCCACTTCATATTATTAATCACCCGCGGGTGCGATAAGTGCCCGCCTTAAAAATAGACTTGGCTATGAAAAAACAGATAGCTTTTATCCAATTGCCCCGTAGGTTCTTCGCTTCGAAAATGTGGAAAGCAGCCCGGACCTACAGCGAGTGCGAAGCGTGGATCGACCTATGGCAGTCGGCACGGTTTGAAGCAACGCGGCATACAGCCGGTATCGGTGGAAGAGAGGTGACCTGGGGGCGCGGACAGTTTCCGGCCTCGATCCGGTTCCTTGCCAGACGGTGGAGCTGGGGCGAGCAGCGGGTGCGCGGTTTTCTCGACATGCTGCGGCGCGAACAGATGATCACGACCGACCGCTCGCAAGGGATGACCGTCATCACCCTGGCCGACATGGCGGCCGAAACAACCGAAACGACACGGCAGGCAACGGCCGCCGCCGTGGGCCGACCGAGTGACGAACCCGTACAGATACGCTCGCCCGACACACCCGGCAACGCATCCAACGGCCTCAATCCCAACGATATGGAATGGATCGCAACACGGGTTGCACAACTGATGGCCCCCGATGCCCCCCCTTTGCAACACAACGGCAACACAAAGAATAATAATAAAGAAAGAATGAAATATAACTATAATAAAGGTAGTTCTAAAGAACTACCCTGTGAGGCCGATGCGCCTCACACCGAACAGAAGATCGACTACGAAGCCCTCGTTACGTTTTTCAATGAAGAGACGAAAGGGGCCTTCGGTACGCTGCGGACGCCGCTGTCCGCCAAACGCCGTGGAATGATCCATGCGCGTATACGAGAATATGGGAAGGATACCTTTGCCGACATGATCCGCATGGCCGCCCGCAGCCCGTTCCTCAAAGGACAGAATGCGAGCGAGTGGCGCGCTTCGTTCGACTGGCTCATCCGCCCCAGCAATTTTGAAAAGATAATTTCCGGAAACTATGAAAGACATGAAGCCTCTCAACGAGTTACTGCCGAAGGCAACAAAGGAATTGCAGCGCACAAAAGCGCCGGCAACAGTGCAAACAACAGCGGATTCAGCGCCGAGTTCTATCGCAACATTGCGGAAGGAATGGCCCGTGGCCGATATCAGAAAGGAGGAGAATAGGGGCGGCGTCACCGTCAGCCTCTATGCCGACGACTACGTGACGCCCGACGACATGGCAACCGCCCTCTCGCGGCTGCGCGTCGCCTTCCCGCGCAAGGAGGATGCCTTCTTCAACCTTCTGGCCGAACGGATCATGTGCCACAGCTTTACGCGGGCACGGCTGGCCGAGGCCGTCAACAAGGCCATCGACGGCTGCACGTTCCAGAACCTGCAGATTGCCGACATCATCAAGTACGACCGCCGGCTGCGCTACTATGCCTATGGCGAAGTGGCAGACATGTGGGCCGACGGCGTGGCGAAAACCGCCGATTTCGAGAAGCGCACCATCGGCGACAAACGCTATTGGGTGCGGAAGAGCGACCTGGACGACGGACTCCCTTTTTAGCACCTATGCCGAAAAATAGCCCCCGGACAGCTACAGATCTGTCGGGGGGCTGAAAGGAGTGAAACCGGAAGGATATTCGCATAGGCTTCCGCGATAGCCATATTAAGGCTTTTTACTTATAATTTAAAACAATTATATCGGATAAGAGTCCCTATCCGAGC
>CAVJQR010000227.1:0-4210 GCA_963651605.1 Agathobaculum sp. | reverse complement strand
GTTATAGGTTGGATCCAAGACATCTTGTTTATGATTATACGAAGCATCGGCTTGGATCTTCAAGCTATGACCGATCAAATAGCGCGTCACTGCCAAAGTCGTTTGGTTATAGCTCTTATATCCTACAATAGATTGAATCTGTTTTTCGGGGAGGAGGGTGGAATTTCGCAAGGCTATCTCCCAATTTTTAGGAAACAGATAACTGGCCTGAAGGTTCAATCCATTACCATTATAAATACAAGTTTCCGTGTCGCCTCCGAAAAATGGATTATCCGTCTTGCGCCCCATGAAGTCAGTATAAAAAGCAAAACCGTGATACTTCAAGATAAAATCGACAAAATAGCTGTGGAGATTTCGCATTTCTCCATTTGGCATATAGCCTCCGTTCTGCCCTTGAAGGCGAACAGCATTATTATTGAACGAAAAAGCTCCGGCCAAAAGAATTTTCACCTTATCTTCCCGTGCAAAATCTCCCTCCGTAATATCACCTAATGACTTGAAACGTCCCAATGGGAAGAGCTCGACACGCCCCGTATAAGCGAAACCGCCTTTACTGCTTTCAGCCCAGTTACGTCCTTCACCCAAAGTAACGGATCCTTTCAAGCCCATATTGAAATCGTTAAAAAGTGGTTTGTAGTATTCTGCGAAGAATCCAAAATCACGGTCCAAATTGAATTGCGAATTGACAATACTTCGGTCAACAAACTGCAAAGCACTTGAAGAGTTGACCCGGGCGCGGTTGGCTTTGATTTTTGTTTGTCCGAAGCCAAGACTCAAATTGGAAGTAGGCATATAATACACCATAGCATCACGAACGATATTCGTATTACCATTCGGAAGATCTCCTGCATCATATGGAGTAAAACCTAACTGAATAGAATAAATCAGTTTGGGAGAGAAAATATATCCATCGAAACGCAGACGCAAACGCTTCACACGGGCTTGCGTATTCGTATGGTTAAAATCATCGTCGAAGTCAAAAGCCAACAGATTTTGCATACGAAAACGAAGAGTCATCTTGTACAAATGATTCTTGGGTTCGAATGAAACACCTTTGCCGACCTCGATATTGGGTAAATTTTGAAGTTGCTGCAACAACATTTCATCGGCAGGATCCTCATTCAAGAGCAAAGAATCCAATCGTTCTTTCCAATGAGTTGAATTGCCTTGTGCCCCTGCAAAAACAGCACATGCCCACCAAGCAAATAAAAACAAAAAAGTTCTAACTGTCATGAGGTTTGATTTTTTTACAAAGGTAGACTTCGGCATATTCATCGATGATGACATTCCTGTTACATTTCGATTACAACTGTTTTTATGATCACTGCTTGATCTCGCCCAGTTCGACCAATTTGTTGACAATCGCATAAATAGTCAGACCGCTCGGACTATGGATTTGCAACTTACGGGCAATGTTTCTTCTGTGTGTGATAACTGTATGTGTTGAAAGGAAAAGCCGATCTGCTATCTCGCGATTGGTCATACCTTTCACGACACACACGACAATTTCTTTTTCGCGTGCGCTCAAACTTTGCTGTTCCTCACTGCTTTCTTCTATTACCTCACTATCAGATTCACCTATTTGCTTTAATTTAGTCCGAATCGCATCCTGACTATCATAAAGATTTATACACTCGTCGAAAGATCGGAGTTGCTCGTTTGGACAAAGGTTCGACAATAATGCAACAATTTTTAGTTTAGGACAAGCACTTTCTTCGCGCAAATGAGAAAGAGATTGGTTGATCAATGCTTGCGGATTGGCAATCAAAATATCCGGTTGGTGTATTCGGATTGCTTCCGCCAACGTTTCTGCATCCTCAATTTCTGCAATTGAGACTTGCATTCCTGCCTGTTTGCGCAGAATGGCTCCCAAGCCGCTTCGAATCATGTCTGAGGGTTCAATAATCGCTATTTTTAACCCGCTGCTCATTTCAATTCTATTTCTTTATAAGCTTCTTTTCATACGCTAAAATAACGGGAGTAAACAAATCGTTTTCAACCCTTGTGTGAGATATAAGATCTTCCTCGGTCGTGAAAAGATCGAACAAGACACTGTTGAGCAAATGGCTACCGGTTCCCGGATAATATTTAATCAAAATATTCTTTAGGTCCGATAGTTTCTTGTCAATTTGCTCATGTCGTTTTCTAAATATGGAAATATTGTATTTGCCTTCTTGCTTACCCTCAATCAGATTACGCACATAGGGGAACACCACCTTCTCTTCATAAGCCATATGTTTATTGATCTCTTGGGCATATTCTTCGAAAAAAAGATGAATGGCGGTAGCCACGTCTTTCGAACAAGTTGTGGTGGCATCCACCAATTTCCGACGAATATGGGGCAAACGGAAGTTCAAAAAATAATCATGCGTGTTGTGCAAGTAATGCATCAATGTTTCCAAAGAAATACGTTCACATATAGCATCAGAGGCAACCTTGATCTCTTCTGTCAAGAAATTGACAACCGTCAGAAAAGTGAAAGCGTCAACACCATTCTGACGGCAAACCTCGCTCACGTTTTTTTCTCCAAAACCTAATGCGATTCCGAAACGGCTTGTTACGAGGACCATAGGGTAGTTCTCGCAAATCAAGTCACTCATCTTATCTGTTTCTTTGTATAGTCCTTTTTTGTACATAGCAATATCTAATTGTACAGGATGTTTTTTACCGCTCAAAGATACATCTTTTTGTTCCATAATCAGCTATTATTTTTCGGATAGTTGGCAAAGTTTTCAATTATTATAATGCATCGTATTGATTTTCATCGTTTTCCACCACGGCAATACACTCTGTTTCTATTAGCCAACCCGGTCGACAAACCGGTGCATGGACAATAATATGAGGGAAATTCGGATAATTCTTTTGGAAGAAATCCTCCACAACCCGGTAATCTGCTATGTCCCGCAAATAGACAAGTGCCTGCATAATGTCCGTATGGTCGGCATTAGCTTCTGCCAATAATGCATCGATATTTTCCATCATACGAGCAGTCTGTTTCAAAATATCACCCACATACAAGACATTCCCCTTGTTGTCGATGCTGGCCGTTCCTGAAATAAAAATGTCTTTTCTATCACCAAAATGAACAGCCGTCCCACGTTCGAAAGTAACACCATATTCATATGTCGGATTCAAATGAGTTGGTGCGTATAAAAACTGGATCTGTTCGGGTTGCAAACCCTTTACAGCATAGCTGTCCATTGTTGCATAAACAGCCACATCAGCGTTACGTCCCTCAATGCCTGTACTGGAGATATAGTGTGTTTTCTCTGTCAGATTCTGGGTAACGAACACCTCCTTACGAGCCTTAACCACGCCGGCATAGTTGACATCTATATTCTGTACAAAAAACCAAGTGCGGATACAATTGTCGGCCAATGTGCAGCCTTGCTCCAAGAGTTGCATGACATAATCGTTCAGCAGCAAACGAGTCTGATATTCAGAATTGGAAGCTTTGTTACTTGCCCCGGCACCCCAATAATGTATATATCCGTTATGTTCAGCAGCGACCAAACCATTCCGTTTCGTTTTGACTGTTACTCCGGATTGAAACCATGTCCACATGGCAATTTTTGTTCCGTTCAAAGGCGCTTGCTGTACGACTGAAAGAGCACAAAAGGTATTATCACATTCCCAAGCCATCACCATATCCGCCTGATTCGTCGCATCGCTCAAGAAATAACGTCGGAAAACGGCTACAGCATCGTCTGCCAATTCTTTTTCAACGACATCCACATAGGCTCGCTGAATATTTTGCAACTGTACGGCAAAGGGAAGAGTCGGATCAGTTACAGAAAGCAACACATGATATTCTGTCGTACCCCCTTTCCCCGTAAACGAAGAAATTTGTATCTCTATCGCCTTGTCTTCGTATTTCACCTTTCTATAGTCCATTTTATTCTGTTGGGCCGCTATTGTCATCTTTTTTTCTTTTTTCAATTGTTGTAACAAAGGACTTTGTCAAAAAGACAAAGTCCCTTATATAATTTCTATTGTTGTGCACCGTTGTTGATCCAGTCTTTTATCATCGTCACCAAAGTCGATTTCTTCTTGGCATCCAAAATATCCAAATGACTGTGAGCCACATGACCGTCTTCTTCCAAGATCAATGGCAAAAAACTGTTTGCAGCATCCCCGGGCTTAACCAATTTCATTTCGCTATTCACCTTCGAATTTTTTCCGACCAATGCCTCATAGCTCTTTCCTTCAG
>CAVJQR010000226.1:0-4217 GCA_963651605.1 Agathobaculum sp. | reverse complement strand
AAAGGAGGCCATACCGGCTAACTATCAATTGGTTATATTCAAAAAATATTTTCGATCTTTTTTCGGATCTGCGGAGAGATTCCATTATATAGTTCAAAAGGAAAAGGAATACATTGCAGATCTATTTCCCAAAAGCACCCCTACTATAAAAAAGTTTCTCCCGAGAAAACTGCAGTTTATTCGGGAGAAAACTGGAGTTTTGGGCCGAATGAACTACTATTAATTCGGATGAAACTCTTTTAAAAATGAAGATTATTATGAAAATTATTCCCTTACAATAATGTAACCGGTGCTTACCAACCCGGATTTTGCGTCAGATTAGGATTCAACTGTATCACCACTTCCGGGATAGGATACAAATATTGGCGTTGCGGCCATTGACGACCCACATAATTGTACTTCAGCAAATAGCCACCCGACACTTGCACTACATTTAATACATTGTTCTTGTTCGTTCCAACATAGACGCCAATCGAAGAATAGTTCTCATCCCCGATTTTGTCTGTTTCATAGAAGTATGCGTCATATTTTCCGTCGCCGTTCATATCCAACGGTGTGTTCAACGCCGGAATAAAGACACCTTCCCAAGGATCGTTTACCCACAGATCGCAACAATTCCAACGCTTCAAATCCTGCAAACGGAAGCCTTCCAATGTCAATTCAATCTCTCTTTCTCGTCTGATTTCAAGAATCACCGGGTCAGAAATAGTTGGATAATAAGCAGCTATATATGGCTCTTTTGAAGTCGGTTTAGTTGTCAATGTTCCCGTTTGGCTCGTACCACCGATTATGCCGGCTCTTGCTCTTAACGCACCGATGGTCATTGCCCAATCTGCATCGGTAAGAGAACCAAGTTCTGCCTTTGCTTCTGCATAATTCAACAACACCTCTGCATAACGCAAGATTGGAATATCATTATCGTTATTTGCACCATCATCATACGAAACATCATCCATAACAAATTTGGTAAACTGATATCCCGTCAAGGTATGTCCGGTATAGTTTGCAGCTGTTGATTCGTAACTGCCTGACGAATTCTTTCTTGTATAATCTGCAGCCCTGACTGTTTGATTGAAGCGAGTGTCACGATTTTGGGATTCTTGTACGAATGTTTTATATGTACCGTCGGCATTCTTTTCAGAATAAGGAGAACCGTCTTTGTTCAAATACGTTTTTGCAAATTTTCGACTCATGCACAAGTGAGGGCCATAAGTAGAGGAATTATACCACCAGTTTTGCTCACCCAATCCCAATTCCTTATCTGTTTCAATGGCCATCATGACCTCTGTTGTAACAGCTTGATCAGAAATGAACAGCTCACGATAGGCTCCGCGCCCTCCCTCATAGGTGCCTGAAGTATAAAGTTTATACGGACCTTTTTCTATCACTTCCTTAGCGGCATCGGCAGCCAACTGATAAAGCTCAGAAGAAGAGTACTGCGTACATCCTGTACGAGCCACATCCAATTCATCGTTTGCGTGATACTTTCGCCAAGCGGCTTCGAACAAACAAACGCGCGATTTGAACGCAGCGGCCGTCCATTTGTTGACAATCGTAGAATTGTGCGTCACATCCGCCTCAGAAATATTCCGGTAAGCATAATCCAAATCTTCTATAATATGGGAGATAATCACATCTCGCGTATCTCTCGGATTATACAAATCGGGATCTTCTGAGTTATTAAACACTTTATCAATCCAAGGAACTTCTCCATACTGTACCAATTTCTCGAAATAAAAGCGAGCACGAAACAGGCGGGCAATACCCGAGTAATTGTTACGAACGGCTTCAGACAATTGCTCATTTGTGTTATTCTCCAAGAAGAAATTGATATTCCGCAGTGCAGTCCAGCTCCAGCTTGTCGCTGAATTTATGGTATAGGCTCCCACTTCCATTCCGCTCAATGAGTTCTTTGCTCCGTAATCGAGCGTGGCATTACGTTTGAAAGCCTCGCTTCTTGAGGGCAATACATTATAAAAAGAATAGGAATATGTTTGCAAACCCTTTTCCGAACTGAATACCATATCTACCGAAGCTGAAGACTGAGGCTCTTCGTCCATATCGCACCCGGTGAAAAGAGATGCGCACAATAGTAACGTTCCAAATAATCTATATGTTTTCATAATTTACTACTTTTTGATTAAAACGTAATGTTAAGACCTAAACTGATTGACTTCATCATCGGATAATTGTAACCATCACCTGAGTTGCTTGATGTCAAATCCGAATCAGAATCTCCGATATTTGACACATTGATATCCTTGGTGTACTTGTAAAGAGGAGACCATGTGAACAAGTTTTCTCCTGAAAGATAGACACCGACCTTTTTCAAGTGGACCTTTTTAATCCATGCGTTCGGCAAGTTATAACCAATCTGCAAATTCTTCAGACGAAGATATGCCACATTCATCAGATAGCGAGTATTGGCATTGCTGGTACCTTTATAGAATGGAGCATAATAACCCGTATAGCGTGGCAAAAAGGCATCCGGATTATCCTCTGTCCAATAGTTCCCCTGATGCCAAGAAGGCATTTGGTTATACGGACGATTGTACTGGCCCCAAAATACAGAAGCCTCGTTGGATGGATACCAATCCTGTTTTCCTACACCCTGAAAGAATGCGCTAAACCAGATATTGTTCCAATCGGCAGAGAAAGAGAAACTATATATATAGCGAGGCTCTTCGTTACCGATGATCTTTCTATCGCCCGGATCGTCCACCGTATTCTTTCCTCTATCAATGTAATCATTTCCATTCAAGTCCTCGAACTTGATATCCCCGGGATACAACTTATACGTCTTTGATGTCTGCATCAACGGATTATAATATTTTTGTCCTGCAGCTACAGCACCAGCTTCGGCGGCATCAATTGAGGGTTGATCCTGCCACAATCCATTTGAGACGAATCCCCAAATTTCACCGATGCGCATACCCTCGTAGTAATTACCATTCAATGACTGGTTGGCATACTGACTTAAACTCTTATTCGAGTTGTTGTATTTGTCGATTATAGAATAATAATCGGACAGGGTTCCTTTGATGCTATAGTTGAATTTCTTCCCGGCCAATTCAAACCCATCGCGCCATTCCAATGAAATTTCATATCCGTAAGTGGACATGTCTGCGTAATTTCCTTTAGGAGAAGAAGCTCCGAACACATCCGGTACAGTAGGACCGGAGACGATCATGTCGGTTGTCTTTCTGACATAATAGTCGGCACTCAACGTCAATCGGTTGTCTAAGAATCCCAAGTCGGCACCCACGTCGTATGTCGTAGCGGTTTCCCAAGTCAAGTTGCTTGGCAAAGCAGCCGGCGAAGACATATAATTTTGTCTCAATCCGTCCAAAATATAGCTGGAAGTCGAAACGGAGAAAGTCTGCTTGTACTGATAGTTGCTCAAACCTGCCGCATTTCCTAACGAACCCCAAGAGAAACGGAGTTTTGCATTGGATATTCTTTTCGAGTCGATGTTGAACCATGGCTCTTCTGAAATACGCCATCCTACTGAAGCTGAAGGGAAGAAGGCCCAACGTTCATTGCTTGGGAAACGAGAAGATCCATCATAACGGCCGTTCACCTCCAACAAATAGCGGTTATCAAAAGCATAATTCAAACGAAAGAATGCTCCGCCAAACTGATAAGCCGACCAAGCAGACGTGATCTTTCGGTTGTCTGTACCCAATGCCAAGTTTATATTCCCTACATCATCCGTCAGCAAATCGTCATTATAAGCATAGAGTTGTTTGTATTTGGAGCGTTCATAGTTCCAACCGCCCATTGCCTTGAAATAATGTTTGTCGTTGAATGTGTCTTCATACTCGGCATAAAGGTTCGTGGCAATATAGCGTGTCGTATTCGTCGTTTCAGAAAAATCGGAATAGGTCCCTGAAATATATTCAATATTACTTTCTCCTTCATCGTTAACAGAGCGGGAATAGGGTGAGCGCACCTGCTTCTTCGTTTTCTCGTAAATCGTATTCTTATAAGTAAAGTCGCCATTTACGTGCAAACGATTGTCCAAAAATTTAGAATTGAAGGAAACCGTATTCTTAAATTCCTCGTTTCTGGTTGTTATGCCGCTCCGGCCGTAGAGCAAATCGCCCACAGAATAGACGGCACTGTTCGTCATGGTTCCGTCAGGGTTGAACATAGGAGACGATGGATGTCCCTCATCAGCAATATTTCTCCAAACAACTCCTGACCCTTCCGAGTAA
>CAVJQR010000225.1:0-4228 GCA_963651605.1 Agathobaculum sp. | reverse complement strand
GTAATGGCCACAAACGACAATATGAATTTCAGATGTTGACGTTTAGTTGATACATCAGGCATCAGAGCCGCCAACAATTCTGGGTTACCATACCGTTTGATGGCTTTTCGTTTTTGCATAAAAGCGTATATATAAAATAACGCCAATACGGGTAAAACGAACAACAAATATAAGAATTCCGGATGTGCAAAACGAAACATATTCTTTTCTGTTTTTATGGAATATTTCTAAATAATGTATTTCTCAACAAGACTTCAACCAGTAATAATGCAAAAACAAGAAGTGCCCAATTCTTGTACTCTTCCTCCTTCTTGCTGAACTGCTGAACACTGATCTTCGTCTTTTCCATTTGATCAATTTCCGAATAGATTTCTTTCAAGCTGGCATTGTCCGTGGCTCGGAAATATTGCCCCCCGGTTGTTGCCGCCATTTGCTTCAAAATCGGCTCATCGATCTCGACCGGGATGTTCTGATACTGAACTCCAAACGCCGTCGGTATCGGATAGGGAGCCGTCCCTTTCGTACCAACGCCAATAGTGTATACACGAATGCCAAAGGTCTTGGCTATCTCCGCAGCCGTTACCGGAGCAATTTCTCCTGTATTGTTCACTCCATCTGTCAGCAAGATAATGACTTTTGACTTGGCTTGGCTATCCTTTATGCGGCTCACGGCATTGGCCAAACCCAAACCAATGGCAGTACCGTCTTGAATGACGCCCGGCTGAATGTCTTTAAACAGGTTCAACAATACACCATGGTCGGTTGTAAGTGGACATTGTGTAAAGCTTTCGGCAGCAAACACCACCAATCCGATATTATCATTTTGGCGGCCGTTGATAAAAGAAGCGGCCACATCTTTTGCTGCTTCCAAACGATTTGGCTTCAAGTCTTCGGCCAACATACTGGTTGATATGTCCATCGCCATCACAATGTCAATACCTTCCGTCGAAGAGTTCTGCCAACTATCTGTCGATTGAGGGCGAGCCAATACCACAATCAGAAAAGCAATCGCCAACATTCGCAGAGCAAATGGCAAATGCCGTAAATATACTTTCCACGAAGTCATACCCGCTACTCGAAAAGCCTCTGTGGAAGAGACCTGCAAGCTTGCTTGGCTCTTACGTAATTTGTAAATGTACCAGGCAATCAATGGGATCAACAGAAGTAACAAATATAGATATGTAGGATTCGCAAATATCATTTTATTCTTTTATTGTTTTTAGAATCAATTGAATCATCGGGAGTCTCTGTTTCAGAGTTGTCCTCTTCTTTTTCTACAACTTCCTCTTTTTGCCGCGTTTCATTGACAAACAAATAAGCATGCTTCAGACTTAAGTCATTCTCATCGGGTAATGGATGAATTTTTGCAAACTTCACAAAATCAGCGAGCAAAAGTATTTGTTTCAAAGGATCATAGGCTGTCGCCATCTCTTTCTCACCTTTCAACCGTTCCAATATCTCGGCCGAAGTCATTTCCATCGCATTCACCCCAAAACGCTCTACAATATAGCGGCGAACTGTCTCGGTCAATGCTGTATAGTATTCCTTGTTCAGTCCCTGTTGCCATAATTTTTGTTCCTTAATAGCGTCAAGTTCCATAATTGCTTGCTCAAAAGGAGGCAATTTAGGTTTCTCGGCTACCATAGATGGTAACAATGATTTTTTATTTCTCAACCGCTTAACAACATACATGATCAAGCAAATGAAGAAAAGGGCCAGCAGTATACCATAGATAATCGGATAATAATCGGCCAAAACAAAAGGCGGTTTCCAAATTTCCTTAATATCAAAAAATTCTTCGAGCTTATCAACATTGACAGGTACTGTAGATACTTTCAGTGCCACTTGGTTAGAAGATACAGTATCACGACCATCAACCACTTTCAAAGGAGGCAACAAATAAAGCGCCGAATCAAAAGAGGTCAACAAAAGGTCCTGTTTGATCACCAGTTTATCGTTCTCAATCAAAGTAGAATCACAAGGTAACACCTCCAAAATCTCGACTCCGGCCATCAAAGTATCAGCAGGAATCAGAATCTGTACCGGCTTCTCTTTTGCCGTTGTGACCGTCAGATGCAATTTTGTCTGCTCTCCTATCAAAATAGCAGCCGAATCAATCTTTACATCGATCAGAGCTTGTTGGGCAAACACGCTCTCTTGCGCACCAACCCAAGTAGCAAGTATGCCCACATATAGTATGACTTTTTTTATCCAGTTCATTTTTGTTTTCAATTTCGTTTTGCAAAAAGAGTCATCAAGGCCTTCACATAATCATCTTCCATCCGAATGGAAACAGAATCGACCCGGCATTTCTTGAAGGTGGTATCCATCTCCGACTGCCGCTTTGCCCACCAATCCTTGTATGCTTGACGGACACGAAGCGAACCGGTGTCGACCCATTGTTCTTGGCCGGTCTCCGCATCTTTCATTTTCATCAAGCCTACCGATGGCAATTCTGTTTCGCGATCGTCATAAACTTGGATAGCCACCATATCGTGTTTACGGTTGGCAACCATCAAAGCATCCTTATAACTTCCCTTATTGATGAAGTCCGAAATCAAAAAAGCTGTACATCTTTTTTTGATCGCATTCGTCAAATATTTCAAAACTTGTCCGATATCTGTAGATTTCTCTTCCGGTTGAAAGTCAATCAGTTCACGGATAACATACAAGATATGCTTCTTTCCTTTCTGAGGAGGAATAAACTTCTCCACTTTGTCCGAGAAGAAAATCACCCCGATCTTATCATTGTTTTGAATCGCAGAGAAAGCTAAAGTTGCTGCTATTTCCGTAATCACATCTTTCTTCATCGCATTCACTGTTCCAAATTCGCGACTACCGGACACGTCTATCAGCAGCATGACTGTCAATTCTCGTTCCTCTTCAAAAACTTTGACATACGGACGGACATAGCGAGCAGTCACGTTCCAATCAATATCACGAATATCATCGCCATATTGATACTCACGGACTTCACTAAAAGCCATACCCCTACCCTTAAAAGCCGAATGGTATTGCCCCGCAAATATGTTCCGTGAGAGGCCTCTCGTTTTGATTTCTATCCGACGGACTTTCTTTAACAGTTCACTTGTCTCCATATTAATTTAAGTTTGTACGTTTGAATCATCTTGAAGTGACCCCCACATTGAATATACTCATCAGGGGTCTACTTCTTTCGTGTTGGGTCAAATGCCAACAAACTTACTTATTAAGGAACTTCAACCTTATTCAAGATTTCGCTAATAACCTCTTCCGTCGTAAGATTGTTTGCCTCTGCCTCGTAACTTAAACCAATACGATGACGCATAACGTCATGACATACAGCACGGATATCTTCGGGAATAACATATCCTCTTCGCTTGATGAAGGCATATGCGCGGGCGGCCAAGGCCAAACTGATGGAAGCACGAGGAGACGAACCGAAGGAGATCATGTTTGCCAATGTCGGCAATCCATACTCTTGCGGGTAACGGGTAGCAAAAACGATATCAACAATGTAACGCTCAATCTTCTCGTCCAAATAAACTTCACGAACCACATTTCGTGCTTCAATGATCTCTTCAGGCTTCAAGATCGGCTTGATATCCGGCTTAACCCCCGAAATGTTCTGACGAATGATCAACTTTTCTTCCTCTTTCTTTGGGTAATTGATGATAACCTTCAGCATGAAACGGTCCACCTGTGCTTCAGGCAATGGATAAGTACCCTCCTGTTCGACCGGGTTTTGGGTGGCCATTACCAAAAATGGCGAAGGCAATTTGTAGGTCTGCTCACCAATGGTCACCTGATGTTCCTGCATGGCTTCCAACAAAGCACTCTGCACTTTTGCCGGAGCACGGTTGATTTCATCAGCCAACACGAAATTGGCAAAAACAGGACCTTGCTTTACTTGAAACTCTTCACTCTTTTGGCTGTAAATCATTGTACCGATTACATCGGCCGGCAACAAGTCTGGTGTGAACTGTATTCGGCTATATTTTGCGTCAATCAAAGAAGACAATGTTTTAATGGCCAAAGTCTTTGCCAAACCCGGCACACCTTCCAACAAGATATGTCCATCTGCCAGCAATCCTATCAACAGGGATTCCACCAAATGCTTTTGTCCAACAATGACTTTATCCATACCCATCGTAATCATATTTACGAAGGAACTCTTACTTTCAATTCGTTCATTTAATTCACGAATATCTACTGTCTGACTCATAATTGAATAATTATAGTGTTATAT